>CAZTTW010000095.1:0-9864 GCA_964616265.1 uncultured Myxococcales bacterium
CCACAGAGCCTTCTGTTCATCGTCTTTGCCTTGGCGGGCAAGCTCTTCCATCTCCCAAGCGGTTTGCGACGCGAGAAACTCGGCGCGAAATCGTGCGGCCAGCTTCCCGAGTGCATCGGCTTTCTGACTGTTCTGACTGGCGTCGAGAAAGCTCTCGGCTGCGGCCTGTACTTCAGGCAGGGCCGGCTCGCCGGCCGCCGCTTCCGCCACGGATCGCTGACAAAGCGCCAGCTCCTCCTTGCGAAGGCGAGCACGCGCGCCGCTCTTTTTCCCATCGAGCCCGGCGTCGCCGATCATGGCCAGGCAGTCGGCGTAGCGATCGAGCTTGTCGAATGCGCGATCGATGTCGGCGACCGAACGCGGCTGGTCGGGATACTCGGCGGTCAGCTCGGCTGCGAGCGCCGGCGGATCGGTGGCAGACGGCAAGGGCAGGTGACGGCCGAGGTGCAGGGAGAGCACGCCGCTTTCGTCGCTGTCGAAGCTGAAACGCCTGGTCAGTCGTCCCGGCGCCGCGGCGTTGATCTCGTGGTGGACACCGCCTTCGAGCGTGAGTCCGCGCGTGGCCGTGGGGACGTGATCGATCTGGATGCTGGCTTGGCTCGGCTCGACCACCAGACGGATCGCGTACTTCTTCCCCGATCCGACTCTCGCTTGTCCAGGTTGCTGCTTGCGCAGGTAGCTCCCAGCGATGCTGGCGCCGAGTGCTGCCACCAGCAGAAGCGATGCCACGGTGATGCCCGTCCGGGCCGAGAGTTTTTTCGCCGGGGATCCACGCCTGGGCCTTGGCGCGCTGGCGCCAGCGTCGAGGCCCTCGGGTACCGGTTCCTCGACCGGCTCTTCGACGGGAACCGAGCGCATTTCGTCTTTGCGTTGGTTGGGACGATCCCCGGGGGGCAGCGGGCTCTTGCGCACGGCCAACGGATGGTTGGCATCGTCCGCGAGAAGCGGTAACTGCTCGCTCTCCGGGGGTGGCGCAAACGGATCGTCGTCACTCGATCGGCGTCGCGGGGATCGCGCCGGCTCGCTTCGCAGAGCGATCGACCCGAATTCTGCAGGTGCTCCCAACTCCGCGCGCAGCGGATCGCCAAACGCGGCCGATAGCACGACGGGAGCAGGCGTGGCGTCGGCCAGGCCCTCGGAAATCGCCGTGCGCATGGCCGCGGCGCTGGAAAAGCGCTTTTCCTTGTCGCGGTCGAGCGCACACGCGATGGCCGCTTCGAGGTCGGCGCTCATTTCCGGGCGCAGACTGCGCGGCGGCGGATAGTTTCCTTCGATCAGACTGCCGAGGATCTGCGCGTAGCCTTGTCCGACGAACGGCGTGCGACCGCACACCATTTCGTACAGCACGACGCCCGCCGAATAGATGTCGGTGCGATGGTCGATGGCCGCTATTTGGCCGATGGCCTGCTCCGGCGACATGTAAAGCGGCGTGCCCAAGATCGATCCCACCATGGTGCCCATGCCTTTTGCCGTGACGGCAACGGCCGGATGGTTGGGTGCCAGCACCTTCGAGATGCCGAAATCGACGATCTTCACGAAGTTCGGCCGCTCCTCGTTATTGATGACGAAGATGTTGTCCGGCTTGAGGTCGCGGTGAACGATACCGTGCTTGTGCGCTGCCGAAAGACCGCTCAAGGTTTGCACCATCAGGTGAATGGCCAGCGGAATCGGGAGCTGGGGAGTCTCTTTTAGGATGTCTCCCAGCGAGCGCCCGTCGAGCAGCTCCATCACCATGAATAGGACGCCGTCCTGCGTGCGGCCGAGGTCGAACACATCGACGATGTTCGGGTGGCCGATGGCGCTCGCGGCGCGCGCCTCGCGCTCGAAGCGCTCGCCCATTTGTGCGTCGGCACGCACATCCTCGAGCAACGTCTTCACCGCGACTTTGCGGCCGAGAGCGATGTGCATGGCTTCGTACACGACGCCCATGGCGCCGCGGCCCACCTCGCGCACTATTTGGTATTTGCCGTCCAGGACCGTGTTCGGTGCTAGCTTTCCAGGGCGGACAGGGCACAGCGGCTGCCCAGCTGCGGGACACAGGTGCTGGGGATGGGTACTACCGCACTGCGGACACGCCACGCGGCCAGAATAACAGTAGGTCACGATGCTGTCAGGAAGCCCCGCGTTGGCGGCGGCGTTCAAAGCCCAACACCCGAGGTGGTGAATTCCCACCACCTACCAGTTCATACACAGGCTTGGCTTAATGATTATCGCTGGTTACGGTCGAGTGCTTTCTGGCGCGCGCATTGCTGCTTTGTCGTCTCGCCATGGAATCGATTGTTGCCACTCGCCAAACAAACCGAATCGTTCCGGCCCTAAGAACGCGTACCGTCTCGACGCTGGCACTGCCGAAAGTGCTTTTGTGCGACCTCGACGGGACGCTCATCGACACCATGCCGGTCTTGGCGGATCTGGCTACCGAGGTCATGGTGGGCATGTATGGCATTCCCAAGACGCTGGCCCGCGAGCTTTACCTCGCCACCTGCGGACTGCCGTTCGTCGCCCAGCTCGAGGATATTTTCCCGGGCGACGCGCGCAACCCGACGGCGTCCGACCTGTTCGAGAGCGCCAAGCCGGCGCGCTGCAATTCTGCACGCATGCCCGCCGACACCCGCGCCGCCCTCGTCGAGCTGCGCCGGCGAGGTGTGCGCATCGCGGTTTCGTCGAACAACGGGCGCGAAAACGTCGAGACTTTCGCCAAGACGGCAGACTTCCCCTTTGACCTGGTGATGGGCTACGGCAACGGGCTTGCCAAGGGCAAGCCGCACGTGCAAATGGTCGAGCGCCTCTTCGGCGTCGGCCGCGGCGAAATGCTCTTCGTTGGCGATTCGCTCCATGACGGTGAGATTGCCCACGTCGAAGGCCTGCCCTTCGTCGGCGTGGCGGGAACGTTCTCGAAAGAGAGCTTCTTGCTCCGCTTTCCGGGCCTGCCGATCGTCCACAGTTTCGCCGAGTTGCTCGACCTGTTCGATGCGCCCGCGGCGGCAGTGGCCGCGTCCGTCTAGGAGGCGCCATGAACGTCGTCCTGCTTGCAGCCGGGCTGGGAAGCAGGCTCGGCACGCTCACTCGAGATCTGCCCAAGGCGCTGATTCCCGTGGGTGGCAAGCCACTGCTCTTCCACGCGCTCTCGTTCGCGGCTCGCCTGCGTCCCACGCGTCTGATCGTGGTCGGAGGCTTCTGCTTTCCGCAGGTCAAAGAGGCCTTGGGCAAGCTGCGCGCCGAGGACGCGGCAATGGCGAGCTTGCCCGTGCAGCTCGCCCATAACCAGCAGTTCCGCGACGGCAATCTGGTTTCGCTGCTCACGGCGCGCTCGTTTATCGACGACGGTTTCCTGGTCATGAACGTTGACCACATCTATCGCCCGAACATTGCAGAGATTGTTGCTCCCGACGTCGACCGCATCACCGCGTTCATCGATACGGATCGGACGCTCGGTAACGACGACATGAAGGTCGAGCGCAATGCTCAGGGCCGCATCGTCGCCATCGCCAAGACGTTGACCACCTTCGACTGCGGCTACGTGGGCATGAGTCGCGTGCCGCGGGCGCTCGTCGGCCGTTACTTTGCCGAAGCGGATCGCGCGCTCATCGAAGATGGTCGGGCCATTCACGTCGAGCGCATCTTGGGTCGTCTGGCTACGACCGAGTTTGCGCCCGCCTGCCGCGACATCAGCGGCCACGGCTGGCTCGAGGTGGACACGCCCGACGAACGCCAGGCCGCCGAGGCAGCGCTCGCCAGCAATCGCTGGGCTTGATTTCGCCGCATTCGCAGCTTCAAGTTGCCGCTATGAGCAGTTCGCAAAGCCTTTGGTTTCCTTACGCCCAGATGGCGGGGCCGGGCGCAGAGAACGAGGTCGTGCGCGCGCAGGGGGTGCGCCTGCACCTTCGCGATGGTCGAACGCTCATCGATGGAATCGCGAGCTGGTGGTGCGTGATTCACGGCTACGCGCATTCCGAGCTGGACGCGGCCGTCCGCGCCCAGCTCGACGATTTCGCGCACGTCATGCTGGGCGGGCTTACGCACGCGCCGGCGCAGCGACTGGCGGACACGCTGGTGGGATTGGCGCCGCCGGGCCTGGCCCATGTTTTTTTCGCAGATTCCGGATCGGTCGGCATGGAAGTGGCCATGAAGATGGCGGTCCAGTACTGGAAGAACCTGGGCGTGCCCGGGAAGACCCGCTTCCTTTCGTTGCGCCACGCCTACCACGGCGACACGACGGGTGTGATGAGCCTGGGCGATCCCGACGATGGCATGCACCGGCTGTTTTCAGGCTATCTGCCGCGCCAGCTTTTCGTGCGGCCGCCAGAGGGTATGGGCGAGGGTCGCGGCGAGATCCGCTATTCCGTGGATCAGGCGCTCGACGAGCTGGCAACGATGCTACGGGAGAGTGCCCACGAGGTCGCCGCTTTCGTCTGCGAGCCGCTCTTGCAAGGTGCCGGTGGCTTCAACTTCTATCCACCGGCCTACCTGACCGAGGCGCGGCGGCTGTGCGACGAGTATGGTGTGCTGCTCGTGTGCGACGAAGTTGCGACCGGCTTTGGTCGAACCGGAACGCTCTTCGCGTGCGAGCAGGCGCAAATAACGCCGGACATTCTCGTGCTGGCCAAGGGCCTCACGGCGGGTTACCTCGGCATGTCGGCGACGCTGGCCACGACCCGCGTGTTCGAGGCGTTTCTGGGCGACGGCCCCGAGCGCGCCTTCATGCACGGCCCGACCTTCATGGGCAACCCGCTCGCATGCGCGGTGGCTCTCGCTAGCATCGCGGTCTTTCAGCGTGAGAATTACCTCGACAAGATCAGGCGCATCGAAGAAGTGCTGCGCGACGAGCTGCTCGATCTGCGCGCGCCCACCATTCGCGAGAGCCGTGTATTCGGAGCCTGCGGAGTCGTCGAAGTGCACGACCGAAAGGTCCTGCGCGGTTTGCAGGATTTTGCCGCCGAGCGTGGCGTGTGGCTGCGGCCGTTCGACAACGTCGTCTACACGATGCCCGCGTACACCATGGACCAATCCGACTTGCGTCGGGTTTGTCGAACCATGCGGGAATGGTTCGCGCGGTGAAAAGCTCGCCGGGAGCCGCAAAGCGCGCTAGGTCTTCCTGACCCATCCATGGCAGTCGCCGACGCAGCATCTGTTCTTCGCAACCGAAACGTTCTTCTCTACTTGGCCGCGCGGTTTTGCTCCGCCATGGCTGTGATGATGTTTTCGGTGGCCGTGGGCTGGCAGGTCTACGCGATTACCCACAGCGCGTTCGCGCTGGGCATGGTGGGGCTAGCGCAGTTCCTGCCAGCGTTCTTGCTCAGCCTGCCGGGTGGCTTGGCCGCGGATCGCTTCGATCGCCGAACGATGTTGCTGGCGTCCTTTGCGCTGGAGTTTGTCGTCGGAATAGCGTTGCTGCTTTTCTCGCTGCACCCGGCGGCTCAGGTCAGCTGGATTTTCGTCGTCATCTCGTTCATCGGCGTGGGCCGCGCTTTCATGGCTCCGGCCAGCGGATCGCTTCTGCCGCTGCTGGTGGATGCCCCGAGTTTTCCTCGGGCGGTGGCGTGGAACTCGACGGTGTTTCAGGTGGCGACCATCGCCGGCCCTGCGCTCGGCGGATTGCTTTACGCCCTCGGGCCGTGGCTTGTGTACGGAATTGCGAGTGGTCTTTTGCTAACGGGGTTCATCGCACTTTCGAGCATGCGCGGTCGATGGCGCGCCGGTCGAGCCGCCGCCGACTTGCACGGCCTGCTCGAAGGCGTGCGCTTCGTCTTTGCCAAGAAAGCCATCCTCGGCGCTGTTTCCCTCGACCTCTTCGCGGTTCTTTTCGGTGGCGCTACTGCGCTTCTCCCGATCTTTGCTCGCGACATCTTGTCCACCGGGCCGTGGGGCCTTGGCCTCTTGCGCAGCTCGCCCGCGATCGGAGCCGCGCTGGTGGCGCTGTGGATGGCCCACCACCCGATTCGCAACCGGGCGGGCACGCGCATGTTCGTTTGTGTGGCGGCGTTTGGCCTTTTCACGATTCTCTTCGGGCTATCGCGCAACTTCTTTCTTTCAATGGGCGCGCTCATTGTTCTTGGCGCCGTGGACATGGTCAGCGTGATCATCCGGGGAACGCTGGTGCAGGTGTCTACTCCCGACGAGATGCGCGGCCGGGTCAGCGCGGTCAACATGCTCTTCATCGGCGCTTCCAATGAGCTTGGCGAATTCGAGTCGGGCGTGACGGCGGCGCTGCTTGGGACCGTGCCGGCCACGGTGGTGGGTGGCCTCGGCACCCTTGTGGTGGTGACGCTGTGGTGGCGCTTTTTCCCCACCCTTCGCAAGGCCGACCGACTAGAAAATGCGGTGGAGTAGCGTGGAGTAAATAGATGACGACGAAAAAGTACGCGATCCTGTTCTTCCTGGTTTTGTGGGCGGCGCCGGCGTTGGCGTTCGACGCTAAGACGCCGGCCACGGATCGCGACGCCATTCTCATTTCCTGGGACGGAGCTTTGCGCGAGCACGTGCGCGCCGACCTGGCCGCCGGGAAGCTGCCGAACCTCGCGCGGCTGACCAAGGGCGGCTCCCTGGTCGACATCGATGTCACGGGTCATATTACCGATACCAAGGCCGGCCACTCCGAGCTTCTTTCCGGCTACGGTCCCGATCGCACCGGTGTCCGTTCGGACAGCGACTTCGCGCCGATTCCCGCCGGCCTTTCCGTCTTCGAGCGGCTGCGCAAAGCGTTTCCCAGCCTGACCACCATCATGCTCACCGGCAAGGACCACAACCTTGGCTCGCGCGCGCCGGGCTTCTTGTCTGCGGGCGAACCGTTCTTTCATTCCCGCGCCGGTATCAGCGTATGGGACGGCGACAAAATGCGTCCCGCGCGCGAAGTCGGCGAACGGGCCGTTCGCTACGTGCACGACTACGCCAAGAAGGGCCGCTTTTTTCTCTTCATTCACTTTGCCGACGTGGATCTCGCCGGCCACCGGGATGGCGAAGGCTCGCCGACGTACGACCAGGCGCTGGAAGAATGCGACCGCTGGCTCGGCAAAATTCTCGACGAGCTTGCAAGCCAAAGCATCGACCGTCGCACCCTCGTGTACGTGAGCGCCGACCACGGTTTTGACGTGGGCGCCGAGACCCACCGAAACGCGCCTCACATCATCCTGGCATCGAGCGATCCGACGATCGTCGGCCCAGGCCAGCAGCGGGACATCGCTCCGACGGTCTTGCACGCCCTGGGCGTCGATCTCGCGACGGTTCAGCCGCCGCTTCCCGGAAAGCCTCTCAGCAAGTAATCAGCGTGGGCACGCAACGGGCATGTCGTTGCCTGCTGGCAGGCTGATGCGCGGATTGGCCGGATCGTAGATCGTGCGATCCGCCGGATCCAATTTGCCGCCGCGCCGACGAAGCGCCTCGGCCATGGCGTCGCGGATGGGCGCACCAATTTCGTAATCGAGGTTTGCGCCCGCGAAGAAGCCGTCGCCGCCCGTGGCCAGAAAATCGGTAGTCGTCATCGACAGTGTCTCATCGTCGCGGATGGGCGCACCATCGGGGCGTTCGAGCAGCACCTCCAGGTTGCCACTCCCGCAGCGGGTGCGCATCCGTACGCCGGACAGCGCGACCAGCGAAACGGCGTGGCTGAGGCTGCGGGCCAGCAGACCACGGAATTCGCCGGCGGAAATGCGCAACGAAGCGAAGGCGTTGTCGAACGGAAACGTTTCGTACAGGCGTCCGTAGGTCAGCGACCCGGCGGGCAAGGGCGCACGCATGCCGCCGCCGTTGATCATGGCAACGTCGGCGGGGTGGGCCGCGCGCATCAGGTCGGCCAGCAAATTGCCGAGCGCCGTTTCCTGCTTGCGGTTCTGCGGCAGCGGCCGCACCACGTCGACGCCCAGCACTTCTTCGCCCTTTTTCTTGGCCGCTTCGAATGCTGGGGCCGTCACCGCCACCAGCTTGTCGTCCTTCTCCACCGGCCGGCCCTCGTACTCGCCCGCACGGCAAGGCTCATGCGGGCCGCTTTGGCAAAGGTCGTGCGGTCGCTCGAGACGGCTCGCCAGAACTTTGCCCGTCGAGCGGTTGATCGTCAGATCGACCCGGCCGAACGCTCGACCGTTGTTGTACGACTGAATGATCGGTATGCCAGCTACACGCTGGGCAAGCGCCTGGTGCGTGTGGCCGGCGACGATCGCGTCGACACCACGAAGCTCGCGGGCGACGGCGAAGATTTCACTGCGGGCATCGCACGAGTCGAGCCTTTCGGGATCGCGAAAATCGGTGCACGCTCCCCCTTCGTGCACGACGGCGATCACGACCTTGGCGCCGTGGCCGCGCAGCCAGCGCGCTTGCTTGTTGATGCTCGGGGCGAGCGGCAAGAAGGTCAGGCCCGCCACGTTGGCGGGCAGCGCCGAGTGGGGCGTGGCGGCGGTGACGGCACCCACGAGCCCGACTTTGATGCCAGCCACGGTGACCATCGCCGACGGGTGAACGTTCTGCCAGGCCACCGGCTTGCCGGTTTTCTTGTCGAGGACGTTCGAGACGAGAAAGGGAAAATGCGCTTCGGAGGCCCGTGCCTTGAGCGCGCCCCGCGGATCATCGTCCGGTCCAGTCGGCGAGGGCGCAGGACCGGCTGGCCCGAAGTCGAACTCGTGATTGCCGATGGCGACGGCGGTGTAGCCAAGGGCGTTGTAAGCCGCGACCACCGGCGCGCCTTCGGCGAGATTCGATTCGAGGGTGCCTTGAAACATGTCGCCCGCATCGAGCAACAAGACGCCTCCGCCATCGGCCTGGCGCTGCTGGCGCAGGTTCTCGACGTAGCCGGACAGCCACGGCAGGGCGGCCAGGTGTCCGTGCAAATCGCTGGTTCCGACCACGGACAGTGTGACGTCATCCTTGGATTGCTCGACCTGCTTGACCTGGCCAAGGGCGGGTAGGCCGAGCAAGAACAAGACCAAGAAGGTCGCCAAGCGAGCGGAGCACGATTGCATGGTTGCCGGGCATTATGCTCTGGCGTCGCCCGCGACGCATGCGGCTTGGCCATTACGGTGGCGCGAATTCGGGCCGACTCGTGCTAGCTTTGCCGAACTATGTTCAAAGGAGTCATTACCGCGCTGGTAACGCCGTTTCGCGACGATCGCATCGACGAGGAGGCCTTGCGCCGCTTGGTAGACGAGCAGATCCGCGCCGGCATCGACGGTCTTGTGCCTGTCGGAACCACGGGCGAATCGCCCACGCTCAGCACCGAGGAGCACATTCGCGTAATCGAAATCGTGGTGCAGGAAACGAAGAAGCGCGTGCCCGTCCTGGCGGGAACCGGCGGCAACGCGACTCGCGAAGCGATCGAGCTGACCCAGGCGGCAAAGGCCGTGGGCGCCGACGGAACGCTGCAGGTTACGCCGTACTACAACAAGCCGACGCAGGACGGGCTCTTCCGGCACTTCAAGGCCGTGGCCGACGCGGCTCCGCTGCCCATGGTGGTGTACAACGTGCCCGGCCGGACGGGTTGCGATCTTTTGCCGGAGACCATTGCGCGCTTGTGCGAGCTGCCGCTCGTGGTCGGCGTGAAGGAAGCCACCGGCAATTTGCAGCGTGCTGCCCAGATCATTTCCCGCGTCGGCGATCGCTTGAGCTTGCTCTCGGGCGACGACGCCACGGCGTTTCCGTTCTACGCCCTCGGCGGAAACGGCTGCATCTCGGTGGTGTCCAACGTGGCGCCGGCCGATATGGCTGCCATGTGGGACGCGGCTGCGGCAGGGAACTGGAACAAGGCGCGCGAGCTGCACTACAAGCTGTTCCCGCTTTCCGAGGGCCTTTTCATCGAAGCGAACCCGATCCCCGTGAAAGCCGCGCTGGCCATGATGGGCAAGATCGCCGACGAGATCCGTCCGCCGCTTTATCCGATGG
>CAZTTW010000096.1:0-9800 GCA_964616265.1 uncultured Myxococcales bacterium
CTGGCGTCGCGTCAATTTGCCGCACGACTGGGCGGTCGAGCTGCCCTTCGACCGCAACGCGCACAGCTCACACGGGTTCAAAGCCATCGAGAAGCCGCTAGCGCACCCCACCATCCATCCCAGTGCCTGCTGCAATCTCCGTCGGCGGTAATTTGTTGGTTTCGTTCGATGTGACCGGGGGACGTTTTACGGGGATCCGAACAGGAAGAAGGTTTCGCTTCCTACCCCTGCATCTCTTCCAGCTCTTTGCCCTTGGTCTCGTGCACCGCCTTGAGGATGAAGACAATCGAGACGATGGCGAAGGCCGCGTACACGCCGTAGGCGCCGCCAAGGCCGATGCCGGACAAGAGCATGGGGAAGGTCATGGTGATGCCGAAGTTTGCCAACCACTGAGCGAGCCCGCTGATGGCAAGCCCTGAGCCGCGTATTTGGTTGGGGAACATCTCGCCCAGCATGACCCACATGACGGGCCCCCACGACACGTTGAAGAACATGACGTAGAGGTTGGCGGCAACCAAGGCGATGGGACCGCTGCTGCCGACGAGATCGAGGGCGCCGTTGCTCACGCGCGCGGTGGCGAAGACCACGGCCATCGTGCCGAGCGTGACCGCCATACCGATCGAGCCGATGAGCAAAAGCGGCTTGCGGCCGAGACGGTCGATGACGGCGGTGGCGACCAGGCAAGCCAGAATGCTGACCGCGCCGCTGAGAACGTTGATGAGAAGCGCATCGCTCTCCTTGAAACCGGCGGACTTCCACAGCACGGCGCCGTAGTAGAAGACGACGTTGATCCCCACGAGTTGCTGGAAGGTGGCCAGACCAAGCCCGACCCACACGATGGGGCGGAACAGGCGCTTGGAATCGAGGATGTCGGTCAGCTTGGGCCGGTGGTGATCGGCGACCAGCGAGGCGTCGATCTCGTTCAGCTTGGATTGAGCATCTGCCGCGCCCATCAGGCGCGTAAGCACAGCCAATGCCTTTTCCTTCTTACGACTAGCGACCAAGAAGCGCGGGCTTTCGGGGATGAAGAGCAGCGAGAAGAAGAAAACGACCGACGGAACGAGCATCACCCAAAACATCCAGCGCCACGCTTCCAGGCCCATGGCCAAGATCGCCGTCGAGCCACCTGCCTTGCGCGCGAGCAGGTAGTTGCTGAGGAAGGAGGCGAAGAGGCCCGAGATGATGGCGATCTGCTGCACCGACGAGAGAGCGCCGCGATACTTGGCGGGCGTGACCTCGCTGATGTACGCCGGTGCAAGCACGCTGGCAGCGCCGACCGCAAGACCGCCGAGGACGCGAACCACGATGAACTGGAGAGAGTTTTGCGCAAGCCCTGCCCCGAGCGCGCTAGCGCTGAAACAAACCGAGGCGATGAGCAAAATGGTTCGGCGGCCAAACTTGTCGGCGAGCCAACCCGCCATGAATGCGCCGACGGAGCAGCCGAGCAGGATGCTGGCCACGTTGAAGCCCGTGCCGGCGCTGTCCGAGTGGAACGCCTTCTGCAATCCGTCGACGGTGCCGTTGATGACGCCGCTGTCGTAACCGAAGAGGAAGCCTCCAATCGTGGCCACCAAGGTGATCAGGATGATGAAGCCGAAATTCGTTGACGATTGCTTGGACATCACGGTCCTTCCTGTCTTCGCGAGATTTTGGCGATCCTTTGGGTCGAGCGGCATCTTGCCGGACGGGGCAGTCGCAGGCAAGCGAAGCGCTGCTCCGAGGGCCCCACCAAGTTTGTAAAGTGCCTTTTTAAACGCGAAGTCCAGGCCACGTCAAGAGACGTTCCTTGCAGGCGTTCTGATCAGCGAAGTTTGGCCTACAAGGAGAAACCGGCGGATTGATCGCCAAGGCTGGTCTCTTGAAGCGATTTATGATCGCCGGAGCTGACACCGCCATCGAGCAGCCGCTCGAAGTTCGCTACGGCTGGGCGAACGTTCCAGAAGGCAATCTCTTCAACAAGGCCGACCTACTTGCTTCACCATTCCGCACCAGCCGTAACTGAAATCGCGCGATAAACCCAACGGAGTTCGCGGCGGCGCAGGAGACACCCGCGCCGCCGCCTCTTGGATAGCTTCGATCACTCGACTACTTGTGAAGATCTTTTCGGTCCTGGCGCAAGTCGCGACGATCGGCACGAAGATCCTTGCGGTCTTTGCGCAACTCCGAGTCGTCCTTTGCCGCATCCCGATGGTCTTTGCCGAGATCCTTCTTGTCCCGCCCGACGTCACGCAAGTCGCGACGCATGTCCGCCGAGTCGTGCCCCAGATCCTTGCGATCCTTGTGCAGGTCGGCGCGCGTCCCCGCCTCGGCCTTCTTGTCGGTCTTGAGATCCGCCAAGTCCGCCGTCACGGCAGCCTTGTTCCCGGCCGCGCGGTCCGCCTCGAGCTTCTCGCGATCCTGGCGGACATCTTTGCGCTCGACCGCCATCGTCTTTCGATCACCCGCCAGGTCTTTTCGATCGGACCGAATATCCTTGCGGTCGTTCTTCACATCGGTGCGGTCGACCTTGAGGTCTCTCCGATCTTTGGCAATGTCTTTTCGGTCCTGCTTCAGATCCTTCTTCTCGACGGCGACCGCCTTCTTGTCTTTGGCAAGGTCGGCCTTGTCGGCTTTGATGTCTTGGACCTCCGCCTTGTCGGCCAAGGCGGGTGACGCAAGGGTCAGCGTAAGAGCAACGACGTACAGGGTCTTCATGGCTATGTCCTTTCTTCCTTTACCGGACGCAGATCGTCTCGTTTGGTCGTGAGGCAGCCGCCGATAGTGAAATTTCGACCGTAGGACGTAGCGGAGATCCGGACGGTTCCCGAGCGCTGCCTTTTTTCCGGCGAGAGCGGTCGGATCGTGCGAAATTTGGCAGCAGTGTCCGATTCGTCCTCGTCTGCCGCGCGTCCCTATTTGCGCAAGCGCCGCCTCGTTCCGCTGATTTTCGTGTACTTCGCCACCGCTGTGCTGCTGGGCGGCCCCGCGCTGCGGCTGGCAGCTGCCGACTCTTCGCAGGATGCCCTCGACGAAGCACGTGCGTTCCTTGCGGCGGGCGATCTCGAGGAAGCAACCGCCAAGGCGCGCGTGGCGACGGTTGCATCCCCCGGTCGCGGTGCCGCCTATCTCGTCCTCGGCCTCGCCCTGTTTCGCTCGGGACGCTACGAGGAGGCTCTCGCGACCTTCGCCGCGGCCAAGAATGCAGCCATGCCCGCGGCGCCAGGCCCGACCGAGTTCAACGAAGGCGCCGCGCTCTTCAAGCTCGGCCGCTACAAGGAAGCGCGTGCCGCCTTCGCCTCCGCCGCCGAGCGCGCCCCCGAGCTGGCGTTCCTGGCCAACGTGAACGCGGCCGAGGCAGCGCTGGCCGACGACGACGTCAATCTCGCGCAACGCCATGCAAGCGTGGCCGCGCCGTTGGCCGGGACGGCAGAGCGCAAGCAGTTGATGGACGATTTCATGGTCAAGCTCCGCGACCGAACCCAGTCGTCGGGCTCGAAGCAACGCGAAGCGCGGCGTGACGAGGCACGCGCGGCGCTGGCCAGCGACCAGCTCAAACGGGCGGCGGCCCTTTATCAAGAACTGCTAAGCGACGAAAGCGCCGGTCCACTCTCCAGCGTCGAGCGGAATTTGTTTGAGCACGGGCTCGGACTGGCGCTGCTCCGCCAGGACCGTTACGCGGAAGCTGCGCAACACTTCGCACGAGCAGCGGAGAGCGACGCGAACGACGGCGACTCGCTGTACATGCAGGGACTGGCCAGCTACCGCGCAGGAGCCTGGCGAAAAGCACGAGTCCTGTTCGAGAATGCGCTAGAGCGCCCTCTCGATGCGGTGACGACAGCGACCGCGCGCTCGTATTTGGATCGCCTTTCGTTCGGCGCGCGGCGCGCTGGCGAGGGGGCTTGCCTCGGACTCACGGCTGGCGTCGGTTACGACAGCAATGTCGTCCAGGGCAGCGACGCCCGCCCGCAAAGCATGCTCGCGGATCAAGTCGGTAGCGCGGGCGATGTCTTTCTCAGTGCTGCGGGCGACGTCGGATACCAATGGCTCTTGGGAGAAACGGGATTCCTAGCCGCGGACTACGCGGTTGACCAACAGGCCTATCCCGACACCGACCACGACGAGTACAGCCTGCAGGATCACAGCGTCCGCCTGCGCGGCGAATGGTCACCCTATTCACCCATGCACGTGGCGATGGTGGGCAGCGAGAACTTGCAGTTTGCCGGCCTTTCGGGCTTTCGGCTCTTTCAAAGTATCTTGACCGCCGAGCCTTCGCTAGCGCTCGACGAGCTACCCTACACGTCCACCAACGCTCGCCTGCGCCTTCAGCAAAAGAGCGCCCTCGATCGCAACTATTCGTACTACAGCGGATCGCGCGTCGATGTGCAGCTTGCACAGCGCATACGGTGGCGAGATTTGCGAGGCGAGCTGGCCGTCAGACACCGGCGCGAGCGCATCGGCACCCGCAACGAGGTCCTCCTCGAAACCGGAACGTCGCAAACGTTCAAGTTTCGCAAGCGCAAGCCAACCGATCCACTCGACGTCGCGACTTACAATTACATTGCGCCCTATTCGTACGATGCCAATGCCGCGCTCATGACCTTGGAGCTCACGCACGGGCTTCTGCGTGTCGCGGTCGATTCCTCTGCGGAAGTCCAGGACTACCTCGGCGATGACAAAGTCTATTTCGACGTTCCCACGATGAACATCAACCGCCTGTATCAAAGCCAGCACCGCCGCGACTTGCATCTCGTGGCGTCGCTTTCGGCCGCGGCCAGCATCAACGAGCACATCGATCTGCTCGCACGCTACGAGCTCACCGACAACCGATCCACGCTGGTGCTCGACGTCGACAACCGAAACTACATCCGACACGTGGTCTCGCTGTCCATCGAGGCCGACTTTTAGACCCGATGCCAGTCACCTAGAAGGGATGGCGAAGGGCGTACAGTCGAATGGCGGTATCGAACGAGGACGTCATTTCGAGCGTTAGCACGTCGTCGCCCTCGGCGTACGCCCAGCGGTAGACGACCTCGTCCGGATCGCGCATGGACGCGGGCTGCGCGCCGGGCGCGGAGAGATCGAGATGGTAGAGGTGTTTGGCGGAGTCGAGGAATAGAAGATCGTGGTTGCGTTCGACTTGCAGGCTGGCCGCGCTCGTGGCGAAGACCTGCGCTTTCATGCACCCTGCGACGCTGCCATCGAAGCCCGTGCCTGCGGCCCCAGCGGCGGCATCAACCCAAATCACAGTGCCAAGCGCAGGGACCGTCGCAACTTGCGACAAGGGAACGACGCTCGTCCCCAGCACGCACGGCAGAGTTGGCGCGAGCAACGAAAGAACGTCCGTACCTTGCGTATCAGTCACGACGGCGTAGCCACCGTCGCTGCTCGCATCCAACTTGTCCGTGGACGTTCCGGCCCACCGTCCGAGATCGGTCGTTACCGGTGCGCCTGTCGCGTCCGGGCCGACGAGCATCAAGTGATTCGCGCCGTCGGCGGCAATCGAGACGGCAAGCACGTCGGCACCGGTTGCACGCGGTCCTTGCATGAGCGCGTGTCTTAGGACATTGCCCAGAAGGACGTGCCGTGAGCCGCCCTGCGGGAATGGCGCAGCAGAGAGAGCGCGTGTCCCGGCTGCATCCGACTTTTGCGTCGTGGATAAGAGAAACCATTGCTCGTCGGGAGTCACGCCCAAGACCGAGCCGACCGGCACGGACGAGGCAGACAACGTCTCGGTCGCGCCGCTGTCGAGGTGAAGACGCACGACGCCCGACGAACTATCGACGAGCAAACTGTCGCTAGCAGCGAGCGCTTGCACGACCGTCCGTCCTTCGGGGACCACCGTGAGCGTCGTTCGGCCGAGCGTAAGCCGTCCCGCATAGAACGTTCCCGGCGGGCTCGTCGATGCGTCGACCGCGGCATCCACGCCACCAGGACCTTGTTCGACGCAGCCGACAGACTCGGTGGCCATGTCCGACCAGCAGGCACTAACGGGATTCGCCGTCACCGCCACGGCGCTTGCCCAACCCGGCCTCCACGCGGTGACTGGCAAATTCAGCTGCGCCGCAGCCATCGCCGTAGCCGGCGCTCCGTCGAGAATCAGTGTGTCCGCGACGAAGCCCCAATGAACCAGGTGATTTCCCGATGCAATCTGCACGCAGCCCGGGCCAGGCGTGTTGCATGCAGTGTCTTCGCCGCGGCCGACGCGAGAGACATTGAATGCCCAAACATCTTGGCCGAGCGTATTCGACTGTTTCTGTTTGAAGAAGACGCACCAGCGATCGAGTCCACCTCGACCTTCCGAGCACGGCGTTTGTCCCGCCAAATTCCCCTGCTCGACCAGACGCACGGCTCCGTTCTGCAGAACGACGGCATTGCCCTCCGGGCCGGGCCAATGGCAGGACGCCAGGAGAAAGGTCAGCAAGAGGGCGCCCGATGGGATTCGCATGAATGCAGTCAGGGAGAGCACGGCAGAGGGACAGCTAGCATGACGCTGGTCCGCGCGACTGCCAAGTCAGGCTTGCGTTGCTCGCACGATTGGCCCAGGGTTGGATACGTCGTGGGCGACATTTCCAACAGCGACGACCTGATCCGCCGCGCGCAGGATGGCGACGTTCACGCGTTCGAGCTGCTCGTCGAGGCGCAAATTCCACGCCTCCGTCGCTTCGCACGCTCGTTCGCGCAAAGCGACGCCGATGCCGACGACTTGGCACAAGAGGCGCTCATCAAAGTGTACCGCTCCCTGCGCAGCTACCGCTTCGAATCCGCGTTTACCACCTGGCTTTACCGGGTCACCAAGAACTGCTTCATGGATGCGCAGCGCGCAGCCGATTCGCGAGCGCGCGCGACGGAGAGGCTGTCCGCGAGTGCACCACCTGAGCCACCGGTGGATACCCCGGACGAGCTGCTTCGCCAAGCAGAGGAGCGCGCGCACTTGTGGGCCGCCATCGCCCAGGTGTCTGCGGAATTTCGCACCGCGATCGTGCTATGCGACGTGGAAGGATTGGGGATCGGAGAAGTGGCCCAAATTGAAAAGATACCGGAAGGAACCGTAAAATCACGACTGCACCGCGGAAGGGCGCAGCTTGCCCGCCTCTTGCAAGATTCGACATCCGCCGGGAACCAAGCCAGCACGGCAGCCGTCCTACCCATGGAAGGCATGGATGTTCCATGACCACGCCTGAAACTCAAACCTATCGCGTCGACAGTGGCTCTGATTTGCGCAGCCGCCTCCGCGGCTTGGCGGTCGATGCGCCCGATGGTGATTTCCGCGCCGCTTTGCACCGGCGGTTGGCGGCAGAGCCGGTGCCGGCCGCCATGCGTTGGTCCGACCGTGCGCGAACGTGGCTGCGCAATCGGCGCGCGTGGCTGTGGCCACTCGGTGGAGTAGCCGCAGGAGTGGCCAGCTTCGTGCTTCTGACCGTCGTCCGCGGCGTTCCGATCGGCGCGCCGACGGGCGACGCAGTCAATCCGCTCTCCCAAGAGCTCCCGAGCGGCGAGGTCCTACCGAGCTTCCGCGTTCCTTCGTCGAAGGTGGCAGTGGTCAAGCTGGCCTTCGCGGCCGAAGTTGCCGTGGAAGATGTGACCTTCGAAGTCACATTACCGGAAGGCCTCGCCTTCTGGAGCCAAGGCAAGCAGCTGGACGAGCGAACCTTCCGCTGGCCGGGCCGCCTGGAAGCGGGCGAAAATCTCATCCCCATCGCCGTGCGCACGAATCGCCCGGGCCGCTATCCCGTCGTGGCCACGGTCGAGGTCGGCGGACGCGTACTCGAGCATCGGGTGGTGTTGGACGTCCGCAAGGAGGGAACGTAGATGCGCGCCCGAACGCAGGTGCTTGCACTGCTGACCTTGGTCCTTTGGCCCTTGCGCGCTTCTGCGGGGGAGCCAGAAAACAAAGTACAGGAAAAGCAACGCGTTCATGTCGGATCGGCGTCGGTCACCGTCGTCGACGAGCACGAAGCGGTCGACGACGTCATTACGCGCATTCGAACCGGCAAGAACGAGCCCGCGACGGACAAGACCAAGGATGTCGTCAAGCAGCCGCCAAGCGGGCAAGCTGCCGGTACAGCTTCCGTCAACAAAGACAGTGGGCGCGCCAGCCTGCAAGTTGTGCGCGACCGTGCGACGGCACGCACCGAAAACGAGCGGCGCAAAGACGAACGCCGCGAGCGCGCTGCCACCGCGCGTGCGCGTACCGAGCAAAAGCGGCACTAGGTCGCGTGCGGTCAGCAGCCGGTGTTGCCGGGGCACGGCCAGTCTGTGGTCACGCTGCAGACCCATCGGCCGCTGTCGCAGACACAGTAGCCAGCGCGGGTCACGCCGAGGGCGTCGATGAAGCCTTTGCCCGTTGTCGATCCGCAGGGCGAACAGGAAGCCATCGTGCAAGCGGCGCCGACGGTGGGCACGGTTGTCGTATCACAGACTGGTATGGACGCCGGAAGCTTGTAGCATTTGAAGTCAGTCGCTGCCGGAAAGGTGCAGGAACCACATTTCCAGGCATTTGCGCTGCACGTGCAGGTGTGCACGCCGATGCGCCCCGGTCCGCACTGTCCCGCACAGTCTGCGTCGGTGCCAGACAGGCAGGTGGTGAGCGACGCCGGACAGCCGAGTAAGCAGGTCTTCGCCGCACCGGCAACCGAGGACTCGGCGCACGTGGAGCCGGCAGCCGCGCAGGCGTCGTTGGCACAGCAAATCTGGCTTTGACCACCGCATGCCACGCAGTTGCCATTGTCGCAGATACTCTCGGCGGCCGTGCACTTGCTGCCCGTACAACAAGCTTGGCCGACGAGACCACACGCCACGGAACAGACGTGTCCGACACTGCAAGTTTCATCCGCAATGCAAGCGCCGCACTCGATGCTTCCCGTGCACATATCGGAGACTTTTCCACACCGCTTTCCAGACCCGCTACCGCAGACGATCACCGCTGGCGTACAGGCATCGCCCGTGCTCGCGTCGCTGGTGCCACCCGAACCGCCGGTTGCAGCCATCTGCGAGGCGAGGTAGCAGAATCCCGAAGCGCACACGTAACCATCCGGGCATTGCGGAGGATCGTCCGTGGAACAGGCTTGCGCTCCGCTGGGTGGATGAGCGCTGAAACTGCACGAGGCAAACCATCCACAAAGCAGGGCTGCAAGCCCAAACGTCGGTTTCATTTTAGAACCTCCCCGCCGATGCAAGGCCCACGCTGTTTGGTCCAAGCAGCGGCACCAGACTGAAGGTCGGTTGATCCGCGCCTTGCCTGCGGCCCTTCCAATAAAGGAGTGCGCCGGTCACGACAGCGGCGCCGCCAGCGCCATAGCAAACCCACTGCAATACCGCTGCGTTCTTTCCGGATTGAGCGTCGTCGGGACTGTAACGGCTGGCACTGCTGACGGAGTCCGACAACGATCGAGCGCGCAGGCTAAAGAAGACGCCACCGCCAATGCCGACCAGTCCGACCGCACCGGCGACGACGCCGGCCACGCGCAGGCCACGCCCGGCTGCGGGTCGCGGGGCGGCCGTGGTCAACGCCGCCGCGGGCAGCTCCGACTTCGGCACGGCGTCGGCGCTGGCTGGGCTCGGCGGCGTGAGCGCGCCTGGATCGGGAGTCGTTGCCGGCGGAGCGTCGGCTGCCGCTTGCAGCGCTGGAGCCGCCGGCGAGATGGCAGGCACATTGCCGACCGGCTCGGGTGGCTGCGCCACGGCTGGTTCGAGCAGCGTCGGCGACGAAACGACGGCCTTAGCGCCGCGTTCGTCGTCAAGCTGCTTCTGCAGGCGCTGAACACGCTGCTCGACATCGGCGCGCTGCGGGCTGTTGGGATCCTTGAGAAGATAGTTCTTGT
>CAZTTW010000097.1:0-3173 GCA_964616265.1 uncultured Myxococcales bacterium
ACCCAGCGTATTCGGTCAAGTGCCGATTGGGCGCGGCTCTGATTTGGGACGCCGAGAAGAAGGGGCTGCTCAAGCCGGGCGTCGAGATCGTCGAGCCTACGTCGGGCAATACGGGCATCGCGCTCGCCTTCGTCGCCGCGGCACGTGGCTACAAGCTGACGCTGGTCATGCCCGAGACCATGAGCATCGAACGTCGCAAGGTTCTCAAGGCTTTCGGCGCCACCATCGTCCTTACCGAAGGCCCCAAGGGGATGAACGGCGCCGTGAAGAAGGCGACCGAAATTCGCGACTCCGATCCCAGTCGATACTTCCTGCCCCAACAATTTGAAAACCCGGCCAATCCCGCGATCCACGAGGCAACGACGGGCCCGGAGATTTGGGAGGATACCGAGGGACAAGTTGACGTCTTCGTCTCTGGCGTCGGCACGGGCGGCACGATTTCGGGAGTCTCTCGCTACATCAAGAAGACGAAGGGCAAAGCCATTGTCAGCGTGGCGGTCGAGCCGACCGAGAGCCCGGTCATCACCCAACTTCTCGCGAAGCAGGAGATCAAGCCGGGCCCCCACAAGATCCAAGGCATCGGCGCGGGCTTCATTCCCAAGACCCTCGATGTCTCCGTCGTCGATCGTGTCGAGCAGGTCAACTCCGTAGAGTCCATCGAGTTTGCGCGTCGGCTGGCAGCCGAGGAAGGCATCCTTTCGGGCGTGAGCGGTGGTGCCGCGGCCCTTGTAGCCTCGCGACTGGCGGCCAAGCCCGAGTTCGCCGGTAAGACCATCGTCGTCATTCTTCCCGACTCGGGCGAGCGCTATTTGAGTGGCCCCCTGTTCGAAGGCAAGTTTGGCGGCGTCGCTGAGGCCAAGGCCGGCGATACCATCTGAACCTGTTCGTACCGCTGACGCCTGAAGGATTGAGCCCCACTGCCGGGGTAGCCTTCAGGCGTTTGCTTTTGGCGCCCTTGGTCACCGCGCCGGGCACGGCCCTATACAAGACTCATGTCCTTTATAATTGACAGCACCGTAAGCCATCGCTACAACTAAGGGATGATGCATTCTCATTGGCGGTCGACGAATCGATTGACCCGCGAGGATGCTGAGGTTGGCGCAGATGCCGTCTCCGTAGGCAACACACCGTTGGTTCGACTGCAGCGTATTCCCACTGGGATCACGACGGCAGCTATCTACGTCAAGTGCGAGTGGCTGAATCCGGCGGGCTCGGTAAAAGATCGGCCGGCTTTCTGGATGATTCGCGATGCCGAGCGCCGAGGGCTCCTCCAAGGCGAGCGCAGTCTCCTCGATTCGACCAGCGGCAACACAGGCATCGCTCTCGCGCAAATCGGAGCCAGCCGTGGCCATCGCGTGACGCTTTGTATGCCTGCCAACGCCAATGCCGCCCGTCAGCGGCTTCTGCGACTCTTGGGTGCCAGGCTCATCTTGACGGATCCGCTTGAAGGCGACGACGGCGCGCGTACGACGGCAAAGCGCATGGCGATCGAGAGTCCGAATGACTACGTCTATCTCGACCAATACAGCAACCCGATGAATTGGCAGTCGCACTACTACGGGACTGCCCCAGAGATCTGGCGACAAACGGACGGCAGCATCACACATTTCGTGGCGTGCATGGGCACGAGCGGAACCTTCACGGGAAACAGTCGGCGTCTTGCCGAGCTGAATCCCGCCATTGAGCGCATCGCAGTTCAGCCCGATGCTGCCTATCACGGGATTGAAGGAACCAAGCACTACGCCACGAGCGACGTACCGCCGATCTTCGACCCATCGCTGGTGGACCTCCAGGTGGAGGTCTCGACGGAGGAAGCACAAGAGATGGCGCGGCGACTGGCGCGCGAGGAAGGGCTGCCGGCCGGTACAAGCGGCGGGGCGGCCGTGTCGGCGGCGCTGAAGGTAGGCAAGGACCTATCGTCCGCGGTGATCGTCGCCATCCTGCCGGACAATGTGATGAAGGCGCTAGCCGATCCCAACTGGGCAGAACAGACGTCATGAGCTACGCCGTCGTCCAACTTCCCTCTGATGTAGCTGCCGAGATCCGCCGCCATTGCGAAGGGGCCTATCCCCTGGAGGCGTGCGGCGCAATCTTCGGCCACGGTGACGGCAACACCCAGCCGTGGACCGTGCTTGGAATTCGTTCCGCGCCGAACCAACACGGCGATGATCAGCGCCGACGCTATCAAGTTCCACCCGAGTTTCAACTGCAGGCCGAACGGGATGCCCTCGCACGCGGGCAAGACGTCATCGGCTACTTCCACAGTCATCCCGACCATCCTGCGCAACCATCCGAGTACGACCGAGCCCACGCTTGGTTCGGCTATGTCTACGCCATTTGCTCCGTCGCCAAAGGAGCTGCGCAAGACCTGAATGCGTTCACGCTAGACAGCGCCGGTGGCGCCTTTCAAAGCGTTCCCATTGAATCCACGAGAGAAACAACTCCACCCGCACTGGAGGTCCGCTGATGCCCGTATCCATTCTTATTCCCACTCCCTTGCGTCGCTACGTGGGAGGCAGCAAGACTGTCGAGGTTTCCGCCGACACAGTTCAAGGCGCCCTGACCGCCGTGGCCGACAAGAGCCCCGACCTACGCCGACAGCTCTTCGATGACAGTGGCCGCATTCGCAACTTCGTGAACGTCTTTCTGGGCGACAAGAACGTCCGCAATCTCGGACAACCGCTCGATGCCTTGCCAGTTCGCGATGGCGATATCCTCACGCTCGTTCCGGCCATCGCCGGCGGCGCGCCCGAAGTCAAGCTCTCCCGCGACGAAATCCTGCGCTACAGCCGCCATTTAATCATGCCGGAAGTGACCCTGGAGGGACAAAAGCGTCTCAAGAAGGCGCGTGTTCTGTGCATTGGTGCCGGCGGATTGGGTTCCCCGCTTTCGCTGTATCTTGCCGCGGCGGGCGTCGGCACCTTGGGTATCGTGGATTTCGATGTCGTCGATCTGACCAACATTCAACGCCAAGTACTCTATTCCACGTCGGACGTCGGACGGCCCAAGCTGGACGCAGCCAAAGAGCGGCTTCACCAGCTCAATCCCGAGATCGAAGTGGTTGCGCATTCCACGCATCTGTCGAGTTGGAACGTCCTCGATCTGTTCAGCCAGTACGACATCATTGCCGACGGTACGGACAACTTTCCCACCCGCTACTTGGTCAACGACGC
>CAZTTW010000097.1:3273-9789 GCA_964616265.1 uncultured Myxococcales bacterium
GCCAAGGAAGAGAGCTGTGCGGTGTGCGGCAAGTCGCCGACCATCACCGCCCCGGTAGACTACGAAGCATTCTGCGGCATCCGTGGCGAGGAAGCGGAAATGGACGCCACTGGCGTTCCGGCCCTTTCTGTCGAGGAGCTCGACCGGCGACGCAAGTCCGGCGAACGCTTCAACCTCCTCGACGTACGCGAGTCGCACGAGCACGCGATTGTTCAAATTCCAGGCGCCATTCCATTCCCGCTCAGCGAAATCCCCTCACGCGTGCACGAGCTCGATTCCGCCGAGACCTACACGCTTTCGTGCCACCACGGGACGCGCAGCGTGCAGGCCTACCGACAACTGAAACAAGCCGGCTTCGATCACCTTCAGATCCTCTCGGGTGGAGTGCACGCCTGGGCCGAAAAAGTAGATCCGTCTCTGCCCCGCTACTAGTCCGCGCTCTTCCTAGCCTAGTTGTTCCATCATCGCCCTTCCCTTCAACCGACGCACGGAGATCCCATGACCGAAGAAAACCAAGCCCGCAAAGTTCTTGGCGACGTCGCCGCCCGCCAACTCGCCAATACGACCAAGACCGTCGTCCAAACGCCGTTCATCACGCCGCGCTGGCTGCCTCGCCTCTTGTCGTGGGTTCCGGTCGAAGCCGGCGTCTACCGGGTGAATCGCGCCAAGCCCGGCGAAACCACGGTGGCGGCGGTGTGCGGACAGAAGACCGACCAAGAGCTGCCGTCGTCGTACGTCGACTACGTGGAAAAGCCCCGCGAGTACAACCTCAGCTCGATCAAGACCGTGCTGGGTGTTCACACGCGCATCACTGACCTTTACAACAGTCCTCACGACCAGCTCAAAGAACAGCTTCGTCTGACCGTCGAATCGCTCAAGGAGCGACAGGAATTCGAGCTGCTCAACAACGCTGACTACGGCCTGCTCAAGAATGTCGATGCTTCTCAGCGGATCCCGACGCGCTCGGGTCCGCCCACGCCGGATGACTTGGACGAGCTGATTTCCCGCGTGTGGAAAGAGCCGGGCTTCTTCCTGGCCCATCCGCGCGCCATCGCGGCCATCGGACGCGAGGCCACCCTGCGCGGCGTGCCCCCGGCGACCGTCACCTTGTTCGGCAGCCCATTCCTCACGTGGCGTGGAATTCCGATCATTCCGTCGGACAAGATTCCGCTCACCGGCAAGACTGGCGCGCAAAAGACATCGATCTTGCTGATTCGGACCGGCGAAGCCAAACAAGGTGTGGTCGGCCTCTTCCAGCCTGGTCTTCAGGGCGAGCAAGGCCCGGGACTCTCGGTACGCTTCATGGGCATCGACCGCACCGCCATTGCTTCCTACCTCGTGTCCCTCTATTGCTCGGCGGCGATTCTCATCGAAGATGCCATTGCGTCTCTTGAAAACGTCGACGTGGACACCTACCACGAGTACGTGCGAGCGCGATGAGCCCCGCCGACGAGATCAAGGTGGGCGGCCTCGACGCCGTTCCCTTCGATGAACAACTTATTGCCCACCTGGCCAATGAGCTGTTCGCGGAAGCTTCGGGCCCCCCGAAAGCCCCACCGCAAACGGCTCTGCCGTCGACGCCTGCGGCGACGCCTCAGGCTGCTGTCATCCCCTCCTCGACCACGTCGTGGTCAGTGCCCGCCGCGCCCCTGCCCGCTTCTGGACTGGAATTCCGTCCGGAGGTCATCCCGCAGCTTGCACCACGAGCAGGACAATTCGACGTCGCGTCCATTCGTCGCGACTTCCCCATTCTGCAGGAAACCGCGCACGGCAAGCCCCTGGTGTGGCTGGACAATGCCGCCACCACGCAAAAGCCCCGCGCCGTCATCGATCGTCTACGACACTTCTACGAGCACGAGAATTCCAATATCCACCGCGCCGCCCACGCCCTGGCAGCGCGTTCGACCGATGCCTACGAAGCCGCTCGAGAAAAAGTCCGGCGCTTCCTAAACGCCTCGTCTTCGAACGAGATTGTCTTCGTTCGCGGCGCGACCGAGGCCATCAACCTGGTGGCTAAAGCGTGGGGCGGCCAGAACATCCGCGCAGGCGACGAAATTCTCCTCACATGGTTGGAACACCATTCGAACATCGTCCCTTGGCAACAGCTTGCCGCCGAAAAGGGCGCCGTCTTACGCGTAGCCCCGATCGACGACCGTGGCCAAGTTATTCAAGAGGAATTCGAACGATTGCTCGGTCCCCGAACGCGCATCGTCGCGCTTAGCCACGTGTCGAACGCGCTTGGCACGATCACGCCGGTACGCGAATTGGTGGCGGCAGCGCACCGCCATGGGGCGCGCGTGCTGGTCGATGGCGCCCAGGCGGTTTCTCACCTGCGCGTCGATGTCCAGGATCTCGACGCCGACTTCTACGTGTTCTCGGGCCACAAGGTTTTCGGACCCACGGGAATCGGCGCTCTGTTCGGCAAAGCCGCTCTGCTCAATGCCACCATCCCCTGGCAGGGCGGCGGCAATATGATTGCTGACGTTACTTTCGAGCGCACCGTCTACCACGCAGCGCCGGCTCGCTTCGAGGCGGGCACCGGTAATATCGCTGACGCCGTCGGTCTTGGCGCCGCCGTGGACTACGTCCAGGACATCGGCATCGAGAACATTACCCGGCACGAAGGCGAGTTGCTGGCGCACGCCACCGAGCTCTTGTCGAGGATCCCAGGGTTGCGCCTTATCGGCACGGCCCGGGAAAAGGCCGGCGTTCTATCCTTCGTGCTCGATGGATTCAGGTCAGAAGACGTCGGTGCCGCGCTGGATCGCGATGGAATCGCCGTTCGTTCCGGACACCATTGCGCGCAGCCCGCGCTCCGACGCTACGGCCTTGAAAGTACCGTGAGGCCTTCGCTGGCCCTCTACAACACCCACGACGAAATCGACTATCTCGCCGCATCGATTCGCCGATTGCAAAGCGGATCGCACGGAGTCTCGCCATGACCGAGCCGAGTGAGCCCCTGGTCGCCGCATCGGCCGATACGACACAAAGCACGCCTCTGGGTGACCTGGTTCGCAGCATCACGGAAAGCTATCGCAACCAGCCTCTCACTCGACACATCGACGCGGGAAAACTCGCCAGCCGCAACGCGATCATCGAGGTGATCAAGCTGCTGCGCGAGCTTCTTTTCCCAGGCTATTTCGGCAAACAAAACCTAGCCAGCGATGCCATCCAATATCACGTAGGCGATTTGCTGGTGACCATCCACAATCAGCTTTCCGAGCAAGTCGAGAGTGCCTTTCGCCACACGGCTCGTCGCACGGGGCAGACCGAAGACGACTGTGCGAAACACGCCCGCACCGTGGTGGACGAGTTTCTCGCGACCATCCCACGAGTCCGCGCCGTCTTGGCCACGGACGTCCAAGCCACCTTTGACGGCGATCCGGCGGCCGCCGACACGGACGAGATCATTTTCTCGTACCCCGGCTTTCTCGCCGTGACCGTCTATCGGCTGGCGCACGAGCTGCACACCCGTGGCGTTCCTATCATTCCACGCATCATGACCGAATACGCACACAGCCTGACCGGCGTCGACATCCACGCCGGCGCGACCATCGACGAGTACTTCTTCATCGACCACGGAACCGGCGTGGTCATCGGCGAGACCGTTGAGATCGGCAAGCACGTGAAGATCTACCAGGGCGTAACCCTCGGCGCGCTCTCCCTGCGCGGTGGCCAGCGCCTCCGCGGCGTCAAGCGCCACCCGACGCTCGAGGATGGAGTCACGGTGTACTCGGGCGCGTCGATCTTGGGCGGCGACACCGTCATCGGCCAGGGCGTCGTCATTGCCAGCAACGTTTTCGTCACGCAGTCGGTTCCTCCCCGCACACGAGTCACGGTCAAGAATCCGGAGCTGCAATACAAGAATCAGGCGCCTGCCGAGTTCAAACAAGAGCTCGCTTTCGACTGGTCGATCTGACATTTCCATCGCGACACTGGCACACGAGGCCTTTCGGCGACGGCCCGGAGGGCCTTTTTCTTTGTGGAAGGGCGCTCTCTACCGTTGTCGCCCGTCCTCCTTTATGATAGACATATGTCCAGTGGCAGACGATGGTTGTAACGCTTCCGAATCTCCGCGCCCACTCCCTCACCGTACGCGCCAGGGCGCTGGTGTTCGAGGATCCCTGCTCGCGCGAGCTACTTCGGCAAATCCGGCAGATCGCCCCGAGTGAAGCGACAGCCTTGGTCGTTGGCGAGACCGGAACCGGCAAGGAAATCGTCGCCCGCTACGTTCACGAGCTAAGCCGCCGCGCCTCTGGCCCCTTCGTGGCCGTCAACTGCGGCACCTTTTCGGAGAACTTGGTCGATGCAGAGCTCTTCGGGCACGAGCGCGGCGCGTTTACCGGCGCCACGACGGCCAAGGGCGGCTGGTTCGAAGCTGCGCAAGGCGGAACCCTCTTCCTCGACGAGATCGGCGATCTTCCGCTGTCCTTGCAGGTCAAGCTTTTGCGCGTCTTGCAAGAGCGCGAAGTCGTACGACTAGGATCGCGCACGCCCATCCCTATCGACGTACGCCTCGTGGCCGCCACCAACGTCGATCTAGCGGCCGCCGTTCGCGCCGGGCGCTTTCGAGAAGACCTGTTCTTCCGACTGAATGTCGCTTCGCTCACCGTGCCGCCGCTGCGGGCTCGTCCTGGCGACATCTTGCCGCTCACCGAATATTTTCTGAGAATTCACGGCCAGCGCTGCGGTGTCGACGATCCCTCGCTTACTGACGAGGCCGTGCAAAAGCTGCTCGACCACGGCTGGCCCGGCAACGTTCGCGAGCTTGAGAACGTTCTTCACCGAGCAGTGCTGACCAGTCAGAACGGACTCATTCGTCCTGCTGATCTCTCGCTCGGTACCGGTGGTCCAAGCATACCTGGCGCTGAGACATCGCCACCGCTGTTCGCGGCAGGGCCCCTCGAACGAGCCCTCTTGCCGCTTTTCGAGCAAGGCGGCGCAGAGCTTTTCGAGCGAATCACTTCGGCGATCGTCGCGGAGGCTTATCGCTTCTGCCACGAAAACCAGGTACAAACCGCCAACCTGCTCGGTATCAGTCGCAATGTCTTGCGCGCCCGCTTGGCCACGGCGGGGCTCATTGCCGGCCGCCGCGACAAGAAGCCTGCGCCAATTTCGGCGACCGGTATTCGTTCGAATGTCGGATAGTCGGGCCACCGCCGATGACAAACCACACCGCAAGCGCCCTTCGATACCAGTATCTCTTCGGGCCAGTATTTTCACGCCGCCTCGGACGATCGCTCGGGGTAGATCTTCTGCCTTACAAGACCTGCTCGCTCGATTGCGTGTATTGCGAATGCGGCCCCACCACGACGCTGACGGCTGTTCCATCCGGTTTTGTATCCGTGGACGACGTTGTCTCCGAGTTGGACGACTATCTCGCTCGCCAGCCGGCCCTCGACTTCATCACCTTTGCCGGCTCTGGCGAACCGACGCTGCACGACGGCCTCGGCAGCATCATCGCGCACATCAAGCGCAAGCATGCCAGCTACAAGGTCGCCGTGCTTACCAACGGTACGCTGTTTTCTCGCCCTGACATTCGCCGTGCAGTCTTGACGGCGGATCTCTTGGTTCCATCGCTCGACGGCGCGACCGCGGCTTCGTTCAACACGATCAATCGCCCGGATCCGAGCATCGACGTAACCAGCGTCATCGAGGGATTGATAGCCTTGCGCAAGGAGTATCGCGGTACCTTCGTTCTTGAAGTGTTCATCGTTCCGGGCGTCAACGACTCAGCCGAAGAGGTCGCCGCGCTTCGTGAAGCGGCATTGCGGATTGAGCCCGATGCCATTCAACTCAACCGCTTGGACAGGCCCGGAATTTTTCCTTGGGTTACCCAGGCCTCGGACGACCTTCTAGCCGCAATCCACGAGCAGCTTCTGCCATTGACGGTCTTCGAAGTTCCCCGCCGGCAGGCCGGCGAAGTCCGCCGAATGGATGACGGCTACGTACAAGACGCCATCCTCACGCGTCTGGCGAATCGAGCCTTCGACACGACCACCCTCGCCTTCCTGATTGGTCTTCACGAAGGCTTGGTGGCCAAGCACGTAAATCAGCTCCTCGCAGACGGTCGCCTCAAGCGCGTTCTTCCTGAAAGCGAGCTCCCTCCGGACGCGCCTCGACGGCTGATCGTTCAGGCTGCCTGACCCGTCCATCTCACCGGGGCTATGCCAAGCTCTTGCGTGCCACGAGATTGTCGAGGCCAATGGCGGTCGTTCGCTCGTGAAGGGGAAACTCGTCGCGGCCAGCGTGCACAACCCACAGACGATCGAGCTTTAGATCGTGCAAGGCATGCCTCATCGAGGGCGTGAGCACGGGAGTGTCGGTGCGTTTGATTTCGAAGCCCAGGCGTTGTTTGCCCCGGACAACAAGCAGGTCGAGCTCGGCGCCGCCGTGAGTGCCCCAGAAGTAGCACTCCTCCGCATGAGCACCAAGCTTCCGGATTGTCTCCTGCAACGCAAACCCCTCCCATGATGCACCCACCTTGGGATGCGTCTCCAGTTGGTCCTTATCGCG
>CAZTTW010000098.1:0-9778 GCA_964616265.1 uncultured Myxococcales bacterium
GCTCGAAGCATTCTTCGTCATGAACGATGCGAAGTACGGCCTTGCGCGTATGCGCCAGCGCTACAGCGCGGAGATTCAAAGCAAAGACTCGACGTTGTGGGAGGTCTGGACCCCGGGCGACCCCGCGGTGGGAACTGTGGGAGGCGGGACCATCAATCATGCCTGGGCGGGCGGGCCGCTCACGCTGCTGTCTCAGTACGTCGCCGGCATCGCGCCGACCCAGCCAGGCTACGCGGAATTTCAGGTGATGCCCGAGCTCGGAGATCTCACGCAGGTGACGGCAAACGTCGCGTCTCGGAAGGGCGCCATTTTCGTCGATATCAAGCGTGGCCCGCCCTTTGCGATGCAAGTCGTGGCGCCAACCGGCACGCAGGCGACCGTCGGAGTTCCGATCGACGCCGTCACCACTCAGGGCTCGGCTCACCTCGAGGTCACGATCGACGGCGCGGTGGTCTTCACTGCTGGAGCATCGAAGCCGTCCACGTCGGTCACGTTTGCGGGCGAAGCGTCCGGTTACGTGACGTTCGTGCTCGGTCCCGGGACACACGCGCTTTCGGCGCGCGAGCTGTAAGGCTCCGCGGGTTCGCCTGGCACGGGCGTTGACAGTTCTGTGCAACGATCGTCACGCTGGCCTCCCTTGCGAAGTTCTAGATCGATCTGTGGAGCCTTCGACTGTGGGGTACTCGATGTCTGTGGAGGTAACTGTGACGATGGTTGCCAAGTTGGGCCGGCACAGGTTGCAATTGGTCCAAACAGTGGCTTAGCTTACACAGGAGCCCGATGCGCATGCTCTGGTCCTACGCTGCGCCGATGAAGATGCTTGCTTTCGCGATCCTGTCTGCGTCGGTCGGCTGCCAGAGCAATGGCCTGAGGACTGTGGGTACAGGTGGCGACAAGACGATCGGCAGCGGTGTGGCTGGCGATAGCGGTGGTGGTAGCAGTGCGGGTGGCAACACCGGTAGCGACGCCGGAGGAGGGAAGGAGCCGGGCAACGACGGGGACGCATCGGCGGCTTGCCAGTTCGATGCTGCCTGCCCCGACTTGAGCATGGGTGTATTGGACCCATCCTGCGTGCCAGGCAGCCTCGTCTGTCAGGACGCAACCCTGTTGGTCAGCGATTCCATGGGTTACTGGGAGGTTGACCAGAAATGTCCCATCTTGTGCAAAGCAGGAGCGTGTGTCGGCGAGTGCGTACCCGGAAGTCTCACCTGTCGTTGGGCGGGTGAGGTGGTCGAGCGGTGCGATGACGATGCCAGCACCTTGGTCGAGGTTGAGACCTGCAGCGGCAGCGCCCCGACCTGCTTCGAGGGCAAGTGCATGGCAGCGTGTTTGAGTGGCGGCAGCGATTGTACCGACCAGCCCATCGGCTGCTGTCGTGGCGCTGCGTCCTGCGCATCGACCGGCGGCAGACGCTTCTGTCGCTAGCACGCGTCGTACGTCAAGCGGGACCTACCAGGAGGCGGTCGTGAACGTTCCACGCGCGCCGAGGACAACCCATTCGTGCGTTGCCCTGCCCCAGTAGGCAAGGTCGATATCTGCGTCTCCTCTGCGCCAGTCGGCACGCTCTCGGAAGTGCGTGTAGCTGCCCACGTTCATTCCAACGTAGGGTCCGATGGTGAAGGATGCAGTCCTTCGGAAATCGTAGCCCGCTTGAACTTCAAGGTCGCTGCCGCTGAGGGTGTAGCGTGCCGACACGCCGCCAGAGTCCCGCGAAAGATTATATTGTTCCTGGCCGAACCCAACCGAGATCCACGACGAATTCCGTCCGTGGGGGAAGATGTGAAGCCGCAGCTCACCTCCGTAGCGAACGTGCGTACCGGAGTTGAGGGAAGGACGTCATGCAAGCCACCACTTTCCAATGCCAAGCAACGCGCCAGCGAGGATCAGCCAGAAGGAGTTGACCCGAAGTCGAACCAGGAGGATTGCACTTACGACCGCGGCGGCGGCCGTCGGGAAGTCCACGATGGCACTGCGGCCGAACTGCCAGGTCACGGTAGCCATCAAGGCGAGCGCGGCGACGTTGACCCCGTCGAGGAATGCACCGGCGGCAGGCGATTGGCGCAGGCGCCGGACGAGTGGACCGCTGGCCGCCACGAGGAGAAACGAGGGCAGGAATATTCCCAGCGTGGCGAGCAGCGCGCCAGCAGGGCCTTGGACTACGTAGCCGATGAAGGTGGCCGTCGTAAACACTGGCCCGGGTGTGAACTGGCCGATGGCGATGGCATCGAGCAGTTGCGATTCGGTCAGCCAATGCAGGCGATCCACCAGATCTGCGCGCAAGAACGCGAGCAGGACATAGCCGCTCCCGTACAGCACCGCACCCACTTTGAAAAAGACCAGAAACAATCCGGTCAGACTCGTCGCTGCGGCCGTGCCTGCGATCGCGAACGTGGCGTGCGGCAGGCCAGCGAGACCCGGGGCGAACGCGCCGGGCACGGCGCTTTTGCCCGCAAGCCTCCTCGGCGCCAAAGCCAGGATGCCCGAGAAAAGAAGAACCGCGAGTGCGTTCATGCCGAAAAAGCTGGCGGCGGCCGCCAAGACGGCAAGGCCGGCCAAGGCGCCCGACTTGAGGGCGGTGCGGCCCAGCGTCCACAAGGCCTGCACCACCACGGCGATGATGACGGGCTTGATGCCGAACAAGACCGCGGCCACCTGCGGGAGCGCGCCGAAACGCACGTAGGCCCAGGCGAAAACGAAGGTGATGCTTGCTGCGGGCAGGATGAAACACAGACCTGCGAGCAGGAGCCCGAGGAAACCGGCCCGGCGGTAGCCGATAAAAATCGCCAACTCGGTCGAGCTCGGCCCGGGAATCAGATTTGCCGCTCCCAACAAATCCAGGAATTCCTCGCGTCGGAGCCAACCCCGTCGATCGACCACTTCGGCCTGCATCATGGCGATGTGGGCCGCGGGACCGCCGAACGCGGTAAAGCCGAGGCGCAGAAAATAAAGCCCGACCTCGCGTAGGGCACGGGCACTTTGGGGACGCGGCGCGGACGGGCTCGCCTCAATCACCTCCGGCATCCCTCGAAACCGAGTGGGGCATCAAGCGCGCATCCACCGCCGCGTCGACAGCAGTCTGCCAGTCCGGTCAATGCTCGTGTTCTCCATGACTCGCCTCCTGGTGCGAGGCTGAGTCTACGACGTCGCTTTCCGTCGCGCCCAAGCTTTCCCAGGCTCGACCCAGGCGACAGGCCCAGAGCGGCGGATGATGAGGTGGTCGCTTTCCGCCGGTGGCGCTCCAATGCCGAGCGCTTTCGTCAGGGCATCGAACGAACAGCGAGGTGGGCTCTTGTCGGACCCGTCTTCAGCTCGCGGTCGCAGGTAGCACGGCCGCCGTGCTCTTCACCTTGCCGGGATGGCTGGCTGCCGGGTGGCCGTCGCCCTGTCGGCAGAGGCTGGTCACGTAGTCGAGGGCCAATTCCACCTGGTCGACCTGGCAAAGCAAGAGGTCGCCGGAGTGCAAGCTGGCGATGGCAGCGCCGATGGCCGCAAGCTCACCGGACTCTTGCAGGACGACTCGTTCGCGCCGATCGGCGCCGAATCCTTCGCGCATGAGCTGCATGACTTCGCCGTCAGGCCGGCCGCGCGTGCACTGATCCTCGTAGATGTAGATCTCGTGGAAGAAGTCGCCGATGAGCTTGGCTTGGCGACGGATGTCCTCGTCGCGACGGTCGCCGGCGGCGGTGTAGACGATCTTGCGCTTTCGGTGCGGCATCTTCTCGATAGCCTCGCTCAGGGCGACGAGCGCCGACGAGTTGTGGCCGTAGTCGAGGATGATGGTCGCGCCTCGATGAGCGACGACGTTGAAGCGGCCGGGGACGGTTTTGAGATCGTTCATGAAGGTTTCGATGCCGGTGCGGATACCGTCGATGGAAAGGCCGAGCGCGTGGCCGGCGGCAACTGCGGCCAGAAGGTTGTCCACCTGGAAGCCGATCTTGCCGCCCAAGGTGAGCGGCAGATCCGTCAGGCGAGCCACCTTGCGTTCCTCGCGGCCCACGCCGAGTACGATGGCGCCGTCGCGAACCGTGACGGTCTTGCCGCCTTTGTTGCGATGGGAGACGAGCACGGGCGATTCCGGATGACGGCTGAAGAAGATCACGGAGCCTCGGCACAGCTTGGCCATCTCGACAACCAGCGGATCGTCGGCGTTCAGCACGGCGGCGCCTTGGGCCGAGACGCGCCGGATGGGCATGGCTTTCACTTTCGCCAGCTCTTCGACGGTGTGGATGCCGCCCATGCCCAAGTGATCGCCTTCGCCGACGTTCGTGACGATGGCGACGTCGCACCAATCGAAGCCGAGTCCCTCGCGCAGCATTCCACCGCGCGCCGTTTCGAGCACAGCCGCATCCACGCGGGGATTGCCGAGCACGGCGCGGGCGCTCTTGGGGCCGCTGCAATCGCCCGTGTCGAGGCGACGGTTTTCGACGTAGATCCCGTCGGTGCAGGTCATGCCCACGCGGCGGCCGGACATTTGGAGCAAGTGCGCCACGCAACGGGTGGTCGTGGTCTTGCCGTTGGTACCGGTCACGGCGACGATGGGAATACGGCCGTTTTCACCGTGCGGGAAGATCGAGTTGACCATCGCCTCACCGACCGGGCGGGGCGTGCCCTCCGACGGCTCGATGTGCATACGCAGGCCCGGGGCCGCGTTGACTTCGACGATGGCGCCGCGAGTGATATCGAGCGGTTGGTCGATGCGCGAGGTGATGACGTCGATGCCGGCCACGTCGAGGCCGACCATGGCCGCGGCGTCGATGGCGCGTTCGGCGACCAGGGGATGAACCTCGTCGGTGACGTCGACCGCGCTGCCGCCGGTGCTGAGGTTGGCGTTGCGCCGGAGCACGACGACCTTGCCCGCCTCGGGAATGCTCTCGACGGTGAGGCCTTGCTCGGCGAGCATCTCGCGACCGATGGCGTCCAGGCGCAGCTTGCTGAGCGAGGTCGCGTGATCCTCGCCGCGTCGCGGATCTTGGTTCTCGATGTCGACGAGCTCGGTGATGGTGTGCTTCCCGTCGCCCATGACGGTCGGCGGCTCTCGGCGAGCTGCCGCGATCAATCGACCGCCGATGACCAGCAGGCGGAAGTCGCAGCCTTCCACTTGGCGCTCGACCATGACCTCGCCGTCGTGGGCGACCGCGATCTCGTAGGCGGCCATGACCGCTTCGCGCGTGGTGAGGCGAACTGAAACACCGCGGCCCTGATTTCCTTTGCGCGGCTTCACGACCACCGGCACGCCGATTTCCTGTGCCGCCGTCCAAGCTTCTTCGGCGCTTTCGACCGAACGGCCTTCCGGCACGGGCACGCCAATGGCGCCAAGCAACGACTTGGTCAGCTCTTTGTCTTGCGCAATCGATTCGGCGATGGCGCTGGTGCGGTCGGTCTCCGCGGCCCAGATCCGTCGCTGGCGCGAGCCGTAGCCGAGCATGACCAAGCTGCCTTCGGTGAGGCGGCGAGTGGGAATGCCACGCGCCTCGGCGGCGCGTACGATGGCACCCGTGCTTGGCCCCAAGCGAACCGACTGATTGAACTTGCGCAGCTCGCGGATGGCGGCCGCCAAATCGACTTGCCGATCTTCGCGGACCGCGACCAGCAGGTCGAAAGCGAGCGCCAGCGCTCGACGGCCGACCTCTTCTTCTTGGTACTGCACCAGGATGCGGAAGTTGCGGCTATCGAGGGTATGCACCGTGGGCTTGCCAATCTCGCAGCCCGCGAGTCGTTGGAATGCCGCTGTCAGCTCCGCCACTAAGCACGCTTCGCCGTGGTACGAGTCCGTCGCCTCGCTGCGATCCCACACGGCCTGGGTCACATCCGCCAGCTCTTTGGGAATCGAGCCACGCAGGCGCCCAAAGGTGGCCGGAGTGGCCAAGTCCGAATCGGCAACCGCGATGACCTCCAGGAGCGTGTCGTCCGACCAGCGGTTGGGTCCACGAAGAGTGCGAATGTTGTCTGCTTTCATCGGCGTGCCTTCCACGGCCGCCGTCGCATCAGCTCAGGCGGACCATGTTCCTTTTTGTGCAGTGCTCATTCGCCAGGTCCTTACCAGAGCGCTTGGAGGGCGCGACGAATATGAAGTCAGACGTGCCCGCCGCGCCGATTATTCTCTCGATTCGGTCGATGGCTGCAGAAAGTGCGTTTTCCCGGGCAAGCTTCGCATGTTCGAAAATTTCGCTTAAATTCTGGACGGTTGGCGGGGCATCGTCGTGAACCACCAGGGTCAGGCTCGCGAAATTCTCCGCCGCGAGCCGGGACATCTCTTTCGCGTCTTCGGGCCGCCAATCGGTTGCCACCTCGAGAATGGCGTGGCGTTTGGCCTGGCCAAGGACATCGCCCAGCGCGCTGCCCCAGGCCGCGAAGGCCGACGGGTTGCGTGCGCTGGTGACCAGCAGGCGCCTTCCATTTGTCTCGAAGAGCGCGTCTTCGGTCTCGGCGAGCGCTGCTTGAATGCCGGCGCGAATGCTGGTGGGGGTCAGGCCCAAGACGACGCCGCCGGCGGTGGCTGCTAAGACGTTCTCCACCACGATGGCATGGGCGCCGAGCGGTCGGTCGTGCAAGAAGTCCATGTCGCCAAGGTCGACGATGGCCCTCCGCTGTCTCTTCTCCTGCGCCACGATGGTGCTTCCCTCCAGGAAGACAACCTGGCCACCTGCTTCGAGATGCTTGCGAGCGACCTCGGACGTGGGGCTCTTGGTGAAGTAGACGGTTCTTCCGCGGCATTTTTCGGCCATGGTGGCCACGTCGGGATCGTCAGCGTTCAGCACGGCGCAGCCGTCGAGCGCGACGACGTCGACCGGCGTCCGAATCGCTTTGCCGATCAGCGTGCGATCGTCCACGTATTGCTCCGCCATGTGATCGCCCGAACCGAGGTTCGTGACCACCGCGACCTCGCAGCGATCGAAGAGCACGCCCTCGCGAATCACGCGGATTTCGTCGGTCTCGACGACCATGGCGTCGACGAAGGGATTGACTAGCAGCCGGCGCACGCTGGCCGCCGTTGCGCAGTCGGCATTCGAGAGGACGCGGCTGCCGACGCGCAGCCCGCGCGAGCTGGCTTCGCCCACGGTGCGCGACGACGCGCTCCACATCGCCGAAATCAGCGACGCCACGGCGGTCTTGCCGTTGGTGCCCGAGACGGCAAGCAAGGGCACGCGTCCGGTTTCCCCGATGGGAAACAGATGATTGAGAATGGCTTCGCCGACGGGACGCGGTTTGCCCACCAAAGGCTTGAGGTGCATGACCAAACCTGGGCTGGCGTTCACTTCGATAATCGCGCCATCCTGCGCTTCGAGTGGTCGCGCGATGTCCTCCGCGATGACGTCGATGCCGGCCACGTCGAGCCCCACGGTTTGCGCCGCGATCACGCAGCTGGCGGCGGTGTCAGGATGCAGGCGCTCGGTTTCATCCACCGTGAGATCGCCGTTGTAGTGGATGATGACCTTGCGGCCGGTGGCGGGGATGGCGGTCTTGTCGAGGCCCTGGCGCCGCAAGAGCTCGAGCGAAATGTCGTCGAGCACGAGCGTGGTCAAGGGTTGGGCCGAATCTTCGCCGCGGTTCGGATCTTGGTTGGCCTGCGCGACCAACTCCTCGACGGTGTGCGTGTCGTCGCCGATCACGTGCTCGGCCTCGCCGCCGCTCGCCGCCACGGCTTGGTTGCCGACCACGAGCACGCGGTGCTGGGTGCCCGACACGAATCGTTCGACGAGCACGCCGCTGCCTTCGCGCGAGGCGATGTCGAAGGCTGTCATCACGGCGTCGCGATCTTCGAGGCAAATCGAAACGCCACGGCCGTGGTTGGCGTCCTGCGGTTTCACGACCACGGGCAGGCCAAGCTCCTCGGCGGCGTCCCATGCGTCCTCGCGGTCTTCGGCGGCGCGACCTGCGGGCATCGCGACACCCACGGAATAGAGCAGCTGACGGGTCAGCTCTTTGTCTTGCGCAATGGACTCCGCCAAAGCGCAGGTCTGCGCGGTTTCGGCGGCCCAGATGCGGCGCTGCGCTTTACCGTAGCCGAGCTGAACGAGGTTGCCGTGGCTGATGCGAACGTGCGGAATGCCGCGCGCCTTGGCGGCGCTGACGATGGCTTGCGTGCTGGGGCCGAGGCAGACCTGGTCGGCCAGCTCGCGCAGGCGGCGCAGGTTCGCCTTGACGTCGAAGGGCGTATCGTCGATGGCCGCCAAGATCAGCTCGCGGCCGGTGCGCAGGCACGCCTCGGCGAAGGTCGGCTCCAGGCATTCCACGACCACCCGGTAGACGCCGCGCTCGCTGGTTTCGCGGGTACGGCCGTAGCCGACCGGCAAATGCGCGAGCGACTGCAATTCGAGCGTCACGTGCTCGAGCACGTGGCCAAGCCAGGTGCCATCGCGGAGACGCATGAAGAAACCGCCGCGCACGCCTTCGCTGCAGCGGTGCTCGATCATCGACGGCAGCCACGCGGTCAGCCGGTCGACGAAGCCGGGCAGGGTGCTCGACGGCTTGGTGTCGTAGTGATCGAGGTCGAGCCATGCCTCGAGCACGGAGTAATTCGCCCAGATGTTCGGGCCTACGAGCGTCAGGATCTTGCGGATGTGCATGCTTGGGGCTCGCCGCGCGCGCGGCGGCGCCATCCTGCACTTCTGCGCCAGGGATCTCCAGATCGGATTCATTGCCAGGTGGCGATGAAGCCGTGCTTGAAACCGCGTGCCGGCCGGAGCAATCTGCGCGCATGAGCCGCATTGCCTCGACGTTTGCGCTGGCCGCCATGCTGACGACCGCTTTCGCCACTTGCCGACATTTCCAGTACGACGCGCATCCTTTGTATGAAGGCGAGGTTCGCCCGGCCACCGAGGTCGCGAAGCTCAGCGGGCCGATTGCCAAGGTCGATGGGGTCGACGTGTCGCACCTGGGCTCGCTGTTCGCGCTTGTGCCCGGCTGCCACATCGTCGAGTTGCCAACGCAGCTCGGTGAAGGCACTGGGACCGGTGCCTGGTCGGTGAACATCGGGCACGTGTCCTATGCCTTCGCCATGAAGGCGGGACACCTTTACGTGATCGATACGGAGCTCCAGCCGGGGGGCGCCGCTTCGATGGGCAACGCTGGCGTCGGCGGTGTGAAGGTCACAGCGGTCGAGCGCGACGCCGACGGAAAGGCGATTGCGAAGTTGTCGCGGGTCCACAATAAAGGCGACATCGAGAGCTGCCGCGCGGCGGACGCCAGCCTGACCCCGCCCGCGGCGACGCCCCAGCATCGTGACGCCAGCGTCGCGCCGAAGAATCCGCCGTCAGCCGCAGCGCCAACCTCGCCCATCGACGGCGGCGCGACCCTACCCTAGTTGCCCCATCCGCTTTCGACCATGGACACCAAGGACCAGGTCCTGCCGCCGTTGCCCGACCTCGCTCTTGCGCCGGGCGAATCGCTCTGCGCTGTCTTTCGACCCGATCTCGCCGATCTCGACAAGACGTTGCGCTACTCCGCCGGGGTCGTCGCGCTGACCTCGCGGCGCCTTTGCTGGCGAGGCACGCATGGGGCGTGGTCTGCGGCACCGCTTTCGTCCACGCTGGTCCTTGCGCAGCGGGAATACGCCGGTCTTGCCGAGCTCCGCATCAGCGAGGGACCGAAAACGCTGGCGCGTTTCTTTCACACCATGGCTGCCTCTGACGAGGCAACGGCGTTACGGGACGCTTTCGAGGCCCAGCAATCCTCTCAATCCTATCAATCCCATCAAGGCGCCGCTCGCTCGCGGCCTCGACCGGAAGCACCGCAAGACGACGAGCCGGATGAAGCGGTCGTGCGGGGGAAGTTTCCC
>CAZTTW010000099.1:0-9748 GCA_964616265.1 uncultured Myxococcales bacterium
GGCGATCTTCAACATCAAGCGGCGTCCAGGTGTACGCGTCGAACACCCAGGCGCGGCAGAGGGCGCCGATGTTCTTGCCGGCGTGACGGGCAGCCATCACGTTCACATGGATCGTCGGTTCGTTGGTGGCAGCGTGGAATTCACAGCTCCTGCTCGCGATCGGCGCCGTCGATCGCGCGGAAGACGCGGAATCGTTTCAATGGCAGATCAAGCACGCCGAAGGTTGCCGGACGGCGCTCTCCGTCGATTTTCGAGCAGCATGCGCCGGGGTTGATGATCTTGCCCTGGCCCTCCACTAGCTCGAAGGCATCGTGTGTGTGCCCGACTATCAACACGTCGGCGCCGGCCCGATCGAGCAGCTGGCGGCGCAGTGCCGGGCCTGTCTCGTCGGCCTCGATGCCGCGCATGTCCGAGCCGGGTCGCGCGTGCCACATGGCAACGCGCACGCCCGCAAGATCGATCTCCAGGTGAGCGGGCAGGGTGCGGAGCCAGGCCAGGGCATCGCGCGACAGCTCGGAGCCGCCGCCGAACAAGTCTGCGGACTCGCCGAGGCTGCAGCCCTGGGACATCTAGCGAAGGTTGGGCCGCCGTCGCCTGTGCTCGATCGCCCACCGCTCATGATTCCCGCAGATCGTGACCACGCCCTGGGCCTTGAGGCGCTGGATCACCTCCTCGCCGAAGGGCTCCACGTCGAGCAGATCGCCCGCGCACAGGATCAGAGAGGCGCCCATCTCGCGCAAGCGCGATAGGGCTTGGTCGAGGGCGCGGATGTCGCCGTGGATGTCGGAGACGATCCCAACGAGAGCAGGCTTCTCGATCTTCGTGATCATCTCGGCGTGCGTGTAGACCGGCGCGCCGGCGAGCACCTCGGCGTATGCAGCGTCGGCGAGTCGGGCGTCCTCCGCATCCTCGACGTCCTCGTCGGTCTCGCCGGCCTCGTAGTCGACGAGCAGGACCATGGCTTCCGCCAGGTCGGCGCGGGCGGCCTCGCGCGAGGATCCCACGCCGAAGACGCCCGGAACGTCCGGATCGCGCGCCGACCAGGTTCCGCCCTCGTTCTCAAAGACGATCGCCAAGGGCCTCCCCGAGGTCGTCGAACAGGACGATGCCGCGCGCGTGGGCCTCGTGGTGGACGGTGCCCGAGACGTCCCTCAGTTCCTGAAATTCTGCCGCGGCCACGACGTGGAGGGAGATGCCACGGTCGAGGTCGATGCACGCGCTGATCTCGGCGACTTCCCTCAACTTGCCAGGCTCGTGGAGGTCGACCACGACCATGATCTGTAGGTCGCGATCGACGTGTTCGTAAGGGCCGAAGACGATCGTCTTGGCCCGACGGTTGGCCTTGGTCATCGCGCGCCTCATCGAGGCGCGGATCGCGATCAGCTGCTCGCACGCTGCCTCGGCCCTCTTGGGAGCCGTCTTCTCCAGGTCGTCGAGCGCCTCGCAGAACGCGCAGCGAACGGCCACCCACTTGCGACCCGTGAGGTACTCGCCGGGCTGGCCGCAGAGCTCGCACGTCCGCTTGCTCTCGTCGAGGGCGGCGGCCATCTCGGCATCGAGCCTGGCGTCGAGCTCAGGGGCGGGCGCAGGCGCGTCGTCTTGCGCATGGAAATAGACCCGCAGCACGCCCATCTTCTCCTTGACCTGCGAGACGATGAGGTAGGGATCTTCGACCAGCTTCGCCGATAGACGATCGATGATCCCGAACCACCCATCGCCGCAGCTGAAGGCATCGCGTGCGAAGGGGTATGCCTGCGGGGTCGGGGCATCGCCGGCGTGGCGGTAGAGGCCAGGATAGCGCTCGATCAGCTCCAGCTGGTGAGCCGGGGTCATGTCTTTTCGGTCGGGCGGATATCCGAAGTACGGGAGCAATCCCGCGGCGAGAAATTCGCGCGCAGCGGACGGGACGGGGAGCGGGCGACGCTTGGCCATGGCTTCGCGGCCCTGCTGCATGAGCATCTCAATGGGAAAGCTGATCAGCCCTCTGCGGTTCATGACTTCTTGACCTTTCTGAACGCGCCGGCCCGCACGGCGATGAGCACCCCACAAATCGCCTCGGCCTCGCCGACGGTGAGATCTTCGAAAAGCATGGTGACGACGTTTCCCCAGATCTCGACCGAGCCGTTGACCTTCCGCAGTCTCTTTGAATCGTAGAGCGAGATGTGACCACGCGGGCCGAGATCCAGGGCGGCTCCGCCGACTGCCTTTGCCAGGAAGGCCGTGTTCTTGCCCGTAGCCGGGTGGCGCCGCCTCGGCCGCTTGTGGAGTACCGAAGATCCCGAGGCAGCCCTCGCGGCGATCCAGTCAGTTCCGACCCGGACGCCACCGTCTCTGGTCAGCTGCGGCCTGTCCGATCCGGCTACCACCTGGACCGGCGGGCGGAGACGTGTGCCGCGTGCTATCACGCGACCTCCAGGTGATAGCGTGGGCGCGGCAGTCCATTGCGCTCATGCACGAGAGCCCCGCACCTCATGAACTTGACCACAGGCATCGTCGCGAACTCCTTCATTGGATGGTCTTCGATGGACAAGTCTAGTGCGTCCGGTTGCCTTGCTGTGTAGGGCAGGCGCGGGATCCACGCCAGCGCATCCGTGGTCCCGACGATCATCAACGGGCGATACTCCGCGCCGTCGACCCACGGCCTATAGACGGTGTTGAACCAGGTCCCGAAGTCGGCGGGTGCCTCGACAAAATACAGCGTGTGGTTGCTGTACGCTTCCCCGTTGTCGAACAGGTAGATCATGAGCTTGCCCTCTTTCGCGCTCTGTTGGTGCCGCCTTTGTCTGTTGTCATTGCCTGAATCGCTCATCAAAACGACGTCACTTACCCTCTCGAAATATCAACACCTCAAGTATGGGCCTCACGTCGGCGACGTTGAGGCCTTGGAGCGGAAGCGAGACCGCTACCTTGACGAGAGCGGAAGACGTTCTTGTCATCTTAACACCTTGCTATTGAGGATGTCCCTTTGTCGCCATATGGTCAATAGATATAAGGATACTAGGGGATATACCCCCCCCTAAATGCAAGGTGGCGATGGTGGGGCGGAGGGATCACGGTTCTTTGATGGCGTCGTCCCCTGGAGTATCTTGGCTACATGGCCCCCAAGAAGATGTCCGCCGCCAAAATCGAGGCCGAGCGCGAGAAAATGGCGATCTATTTGCCGCCAGCTCTCGCGCAAGAGTTGCGCATCGCTGCCGTGACTCGGCGGATGACGATCAGTGCCCTGGCCGAGGAATGCATCCGCAGGGGCCTGACCACGACCGCCAAGGAAGCGAAGTAGGCGTGATCGATGCAAGCCGCGTCAAATCGGAGTCAGCCGAGCGGGAGCTCATCTTCCTGCGCGGGCGCAGGGTTGTTCCGGCGGCCTAGTCATCGAGCCTGCGCAGCCGTTCGCGTTCCTAGCGTTGCCGACGAATCGCTGTCCGGTCTTTCCCTGGCGGTAGCGATGGCCGTCCGGGTCGACGCTGCTGTGGGAGGACCGCAGTCTTAAACAACGAATCCAGCGAAGCGTCCAGGGCCTCTGCCACCGCGATCAAGACAGCGACGCGAGGATTGGCACGAGGCAACTCAAGCGTGCGGATATAGCGAGGGTCCAGCCCGGCTTTCTCGGCCAACATCTCCTGTGTGAAGCCCAAGCGCCGACGGCGGCGCTGAATATTCGCGCCAAGGAACTTGAGCTTCGTCGGAGGCCCAGAGGGCATCCTGCTCGGCTACCTCGATGCCGAACCATCAAACAGGCTCGTTGGTTCCTATTAAGCCGCGGTCCTGGTAAACTCCACAGCCCGCGCGATGCCAGCGCGGGCGTCGGAGGGGACATGACATGTACCGTAAGGCCACGAATCACGGGGCGATCTGCGGCAGGACTTGTCCTGAGCGCTCCGTCGTTTGTGTGAGGAGCCTTGGGACGTGACGACTAAGCCACTCTCAGACGCGATCGTAGGCACCGTCCTTGAAGGCGCCTACCGCGTCACGCGTTTGATCGGTGAGGGTGGCATGGGTGCGGTGTACGAGGCGGTGCAGCTACGGCTTAACAAGCGCGTGGCCGTAAAGCTCATGGCACGTGAGCTGGCCGCCAACCGCGAGGCACTGGCGAGATTCCACCGAGAGGCAGAGATCACCTCCCACCTGGGCCACCCCCACCTCGTCACCGTCATCGACTTCGGCACGGCAGAATCCGGTGAGCCCTATTTGGTGATGGAGCACCTCGATGGGGAAGATCTCGACCATCGCTTGCGTCGGGAGGGGCGCTTGTCAGTTGAGACCGCCGTTCACGTGGTCAGACAAGTTGCCTCGGCGCTGAATGCTGCCCACGACCAGGGAATCGTTCATCGCGATCTCAAACCTGGGAACATCTTCCTCTCGCAAATACCGGGCGAGCCAGATTTCGTGAAGGTGCTCGACTTCGGCATCTCGAAGATGAAGGCAGCTCGCACGCAACTGACGAGCGCATCGGCGGTGATGGGCACGCCGAATTACATGTCACCCGAGCAAGCCAGCGGAATGGTCGAAGAAATCGACCACCATGCCGACCAGTGGGCGCTGGGTTGCATAGCCTGGGAAATGTTGCTCGGGCGTGGACCGTTTGTCGCTGACGATGCGGGAGCCCTTTTCTACCAGATCATTCACCAAGACCCTCACCCCCTCGCGCCACGGGTTCCGGGCCTGCCGGCGGATGTGGAGCCAGTATTGCGGCGAGCATTGAACAAGCAACCGGCGGGGCGTTTTCCGTCGATGCGAGACTTCGCACGTGCCTTCGAGGCCGCAGCATTGGGCCGCTCCGCCGACGCAACACCGGCCCCGGTGCTGGTGTCCGTTGTGTCGCCGTCCAACGCGACAATCGGGTTTAGCGAGACTCGGATTCAGGGCGCATCCCCGTTACAACCGGCCGTCCGAAAGCCGAAGCCCGAGCCCATGCTTGAAGTCGTTGAACGAGAGCCCGTCGCCGAGGTGGTGCGGAGTGCGCGTAAGCCCGAGGTCGATACGTTGCAAGCCATCGACGACCCGGTTCGTGTGCCGCTCTTGAATCGGATCAAGCCGGTCTATGCCATCGTCGCGGCCACCGGCGTGCTGGTGCTGTTGCTCGCGACGTTTCTGCTGTTGCGCTCGGGATCTGCCCACAAGCCACAGGCCGCAAGCTCCGCCCCATCGGTCGTTACACCGTTGCCGCCATCGCCAGCACCCGCAATCGCCACCCCAGAACGCACAGCCGCCAATCCGGCAGCAGCCCGATCTGAAGCTCCAAAGGGAAAGCGTTCGAAGCGTTTCGATGGAGTGACCGGCGCGAAAAAACGAAACCCGTTCGATAGCGACCCGTTCGATGCGTCCCCCAGCAGGTCAAAGCCAAAGACCAAGAAGAAATTGTACGAGGATATATAGCCATGTACGCAACCTCTCTCATCCTGGTGGTGCTACTTGCACAGGCATCGCCGTCGATTGGCGATTCTCAAGTCAAGGCCCAAGCGAAGGCTCTGCTCGGTCAGGGCACGAAACTCTACGAGCAAGGTGACGTTGCTGGCGCGTTGAAGAAATTCCAGGCCGCCTATGCTTCCTTCCCCAGCCCAAAGCTGATGTTCAACATCGGTCAGGCCAATCGCGATCTGGACCGGCACCTCGAAGCGCTGGAGGCCTTCGAGAAATTCTTGGCGGATGCTCCCGACGCCTCGCCGGAGATGGCAGCGGATGCACGAAAGTCCGTCAATGAGCTGCACAAGAAGCTGGGACGAATTCAAGTCGATTGCGTGACCTCGGGCTCAGAGGTGAGCGTCGATGGTAGGAGCGTGGGGATGACACCGCTGCCCGACCTGATTTGGGCCACGCCTGGCCATCACCAAATCGCGGCCAAGCGTGAGGGCGTTGTCCCCGCTGTCGAGGAAGTAGACGTGAAGGCGGGTGTGGTGAGTAACGTGACCTTGCGCCTGGCGGCTACGGTGTCCGCCAATTCCGTCTCTGCTCCGGCGGCAGCCTCGGCACTCGACTTACAATCCAGCCCAACGCCGGGCGCTGCCAACGAAGGTTGGTGGCTTGGCAGAAAATGGACATGGGTTGCTGGCGGCTCGACGGTGTTGCTTGCCGTGGGAGCTATAGCCGTCGGCCTGTCTATGCAATCCAAGTTCAACAGCCTGAATAGCTCATGTGGGCGTGCCAGCCCGACGCAGCCTCAATGTAGCCAGAGCGACGTCGACTCGGTCAGTTCGCTCAAGACCAAAGCCAACGTCTTATGGGGGCTGACGGCCGCTGCCGCGGTAACAACCGGCGTGCTGTTCTACGTCGAGGGGCGTTCCGTGACCGTCGCTCCGATGGCAGGCGACGTGACCGGGGCACTGGCAAAGGTGGACTTCTGACCATGAGAACTGTGTCGCGTTACCGGGTGACATTCTTTACAGTGGGCGCTCTTGCGTGGCTGGTTGCCGTGGACGGCTGCACATTCGATTCAAGCAAGCTACGGTGGTCGACCGAGGATAGTGGCGTGGATAGTGCTGTCGACCGGTCTGGAGGTAGCCCCATGGACGTCAGTGGAAAGGATGTCGGCCTGAGCGGCTACGATACCAGCGACGTGGCTAGGGATGCGAGTCCGATCCTCGCCGACGTCGCGGTCGTGGATTCCTCCGCCGATTTCCTTCGGAACCCAGTGGATCTTGCGTCGCAAACGGATCTCCCGCCATCATCGGACGCGATCGTCGGAGGGCCGGGCGCCGCTTGCTACCAGTGCTCTGCTTCCGAGAGCTGCGTGCCAGCCCCTGGCACTGTCACATGCGGAAGCCAGGATTCGCTCTGCGGTCTGGTTGTCAACGATCCCGCAAATGCTGGCCAGTGGTCGTTCCAGCCCAATCTTCAGTTCGGTAACCAAGCCCTTGGGACAGCCTCCTACAACTTCACTTCCGCCGTTTCTACCGAGGTTGCTGGTTCTGCATGGATTCGACCATCCGGGCTATCCAAGTCCGCCACCTCGAATCCGCTTGTGACGTTTACTATTGGTGCTCCGGCGGATGTCTATGTGGGGTTGGATTCGCACCTCTCTCCGCCGCCGTGGTTGGCGGGCTGGACCGCCACCGGGGAAAACATCGCATTCTCTGCGGGCAGCTCCTCCAGCACGGTGACGGAGACTCTGTGGAAGGCACGCTTCCCGGCTGGCGCCGTGGCCCTGGGACCGCTGGGTTGTGCCGTTTCCGACGCCAATTGCAGCATGTACATCACCGCCATCAAGTTCGTCGACCAACCCACGGGATCCGGCGGCGAAGGGCCGGCCTGCGTCCAGACTCCCTTCGTGTGTACTCCGCCAATCGCAAGCACGGGTGGTATCTCGTGTCCTGGGCAGATCTGCACGGTCGGCGCCTACCGCGGCAGTCTGGCCACGGCCGCAGACACTGCTGGCTCTCATGTTTGTGTCGCGCCCGACAATTTCTGCGCCAATGGCAGCTCGACCGGCAGCTGGGGTGTCGCTGTGGGGGTCAATCTCTACACCTCTGCCACGCCGATCCCCGTCCAGCTTGCCGGTACTGGGTTGAGCTTCCAGCTCAGTTCGCTGCCGCCCCAGGGCATGCGAGCGCAAGTGACCATTGGATACAACTCCTTCTACTACGCGCCGATCACCAGCGCCTCGCAGACCATTGCTTGGACTAGCTTCAGCGATGGCACCACCCACCTGACCGGGGCGCCGGCCGCGACGCAGATCACCTTCGTGGTCAATGGATCGTCTGGCAGCACGTTTGATTTCTGTGTGACGTCGTTATCCTTTCCAGGAAGCGAAACCTGCGCGACCGGATACCACGATGGCGGCAACGGGACCTGCGTGAAAACAGGCACGTGCTCGAACGGGTACCACGACGGAGGCAACGGAACCTGCGTACAAGCAGGCGCCTGTTCAGCTGGCTACAACAACTGTTCAGGAACCTGTTCGTCCAGTTCCTGTGCGCTGTCCCTCGGTAGCAGATGCTCATCCGGAGCCCAGTGCGCAAGTACGTACTGCACCGACGGGGTGTGCTGTGGGAGTGCCAGTTGCGCGAATCCATGTTTTACGTGCTCTGGTTCGACGAACGGCGTGCCCGATGGTCAGTGCGGCGCCCGATGCCCCGTCTGCAATTGTGTCAGTGGCAACTGCTCGTGCTGACGGGGAATATGGGGTCGAGAAAACAGCTGAATTCACCATCCACTTCAATGCCGGGGGAGGATCTGGCAGACGTGCGGCATTCCGATCGCGCCGAGCGCGACCGCCCCGTGTGCTACTGACAGCGGCATTCATTCGTTTGCCGTTTCGAGGCGAAATGGTGGACGTGCTTATCCTTTGACTCCGTCCGGAGTGACGACAGCTTCCGGCGCCCGCGCCTTCTTAGTCGCCTCGGCCATCAGTTTGAAGGCTTTGCGTTCGCCTGGTCCAAGGGGCGATCCTTCCCCGATGAGGGCAGAGAATTCGATCTCGGCGAGGCTGTCCAGCATGAGGCTGAAATGCCGCGAGGCCTCGGTGCTGTGTGTCCTGGGATCGACAGATTCTCCCTTCTGAAGTCGCGCAATTGCCCAGGGGAGTAGGGTGCCATTAAAGTAGTCGATGGCCTCCACGAGCTGAGCCTCGCGGGTCTTCATTTGGTCGACCACCGTCTTGCCCGCCGCCGCCGCCGCCGCCGTCGCCGTCGCCGTCGCCGTTCGCGCCGAGGTTGGCCGCAACTTCTCCAAGGAATCCGCCAACTCCACGAGCTGCGCGAACTGTACATCTGACAGCGTGGACCGGAGTTTCTGCTCCTGCTCTAAGGTCATACTCCCCAGCAGTGAGGCCATCAACTCGTCGCGGGATGTCGCCGGGGTCGTTGCTCCGTCACGGCCGACAAAACGGTTGGTTAGAATAGGGATGATTGGGCCAAGGTGATCAATCCCTGCCTGCAGGAGCACGCGGTCCCGTTCAATTTTTGCCTCCTCTTGCTTGCGGGCCAACTCAGCCTTTTCCTTCTCAGCCGCTGCCAACGCCTCGCGTTCCACGCGTCTTTCAAATGCTTCTTCCCTGACGTCGTAGCTGCGTTCGATTGATTTTGTCATCTTGTCCATCACGGTCTCGATGCGACCATTTAGGCGATTCATTTGGTCGAAGGCCATGCCAAACCCAAGTATCAGAGTCCTATAGGCGTTGTCCGTTTGGCGCATTGAAAATGCGAGTTGTCCGCGTTGAGCAGATGGGCCGAGGTCTCCTGGGCCGGTGGTGTCGAAGGTAAGAGTGTTTCCCGCGTAGCCGAGTACAATGCTACCCACCTGTTTGTTGCTCCGCCCCTCTCGCGCATCGACCCGATAGCGTTGTGAGCTCCACCCCAGGCTCTCAGCATCCTCTCGCGCTTCCAAGTCGATTTTGTCGGCGATCTTGCGGACTCCCTCCTGATCTGGCGGCTCCGAAACTTCGAAATCCTCGAGCAAGCGGGGTTCGTCATCTGCTGATAATTGATGAAGCGCAATTTTGATGCTACCAGTTGGCGCTGATAATCCTGACAATACGGCGGAAAGCCATCGTTCTAAGCGCATAATGCTGTTGCCCGAAGTGATCATCGGTTATCCTTCTTTCGTCTAGGGGTTGCGGCGGATGGCGAGAGATCGGGCGGGCCATGTCGGTCCGAGGGTGTGAGTTTGTTGAGTGGCACGAGTTGGCCCGTTCTCGGATCGAGGACGTCACCGTAATTGTTTGCGTCCTCCAGCCCTTGTTCGTACGCTGCGCTTCTTTCCGTGCGAAGAGAGTCGAACAACTCCAGAAGTTGGTCCGCATTCCGGACAGCCT
>CAZTTW010000100.1:0-9645 GCA_964616265.1 uncultured Myxococcales bacterium
CGCCCAACGACGACCCGTTTGTCGATTATGGCCGTGTGAGGACACGAAAACAGTAGTTACAACGTAGCACTCTCTTCTGTTCCTCTCTGACAGTTGCAACTGGTATCCGTTGCAACGACTGGCCATGCGCGCTGAAGACTCAGGCTCGCTACACGCAATTTCTGCGCCTCAGCCACGAATCGTCTTGCGCTTTCGATGACAAACATCACGGACTCCCAGCAATATGGTTGGAGCCCCGCTAGCGGAGCCGCATTCCATGAGCAACCAAGCCCGGCTGCCAACGATTCCGCAACTCTCGCCCGACGTCGAGGCGTTGCTGGCGTACGAGCGCGATGTCTCGTTCCAGCTCGACATCGTTCGTGCCCGAGTCTTGGCGAGAGCTCGCTGCGCCGTGCGAGGAAACGACGTTCCGCCCCTCGCGAGTTCCCTCGTCGCGAATCAGCATCTTCCAATGCTAGTAGTAATGGGACTTGCGGTGGTGACAGGGTTCGCTGCGGCCATTGAGCTTTTCCTCTCCACAGGACTGCGACAGACAGCTACCAAGGTTGAGAGACGATCGGACCCAGTCGTCGACTTGACAAGCGTAACCGACGACCACGACCTCGACCGCCCCTTGGTGAATTCAATCAAAGCTGCTGTTACCAACCAGCGGGCGGCGGCGGGTTCGCAGGATGGTCTCGAGGAGCTTCGTCTACTCGACCGAGCAAGACAATCCGAGCGGCGCGGCGACTACAGTGCCGCTTTGGCAAGCACACGAGAACACCAACGCAGATTCTCAGACGGGCGACTCGTCGAAGAGCGGGAAGCGCTTCGCATTAGAGCGCTGATGGGCCTCGGGAGAGCACGCGAAGCCGGCGAAACGGCGGCGCTCTTTCGGCGAAAATTCCCGCGCAGCGTGCTTCTCGAGACCATCGATCGGATGATGGCGTCGCTACGCTAGACGGCTAGAGACCGAGGAACGGGCGCGCCAGTCACTTTGCACTTCCTTGCAGTGCCGATGACATAGTTGTTGTCGCCCGACTGTTGAATTGTGTTGTGGTTATTGAGCAGCACGCCACCTGTCGAGATCGTCCGGCGGGGTGCCCGCCTTGGGCGAACGCCCCGCCGGGCAAGCCAGGATAGAGCGAATAGGACAGGCGATACGGACCCAAACAGACCAGAACGAAGGAACGCAAAGGATCGATTACGCGCTTTCGGATGCCTTCTCCGATATTGTTGTGTTCGGCAAAAATTGTTACGTTTCTAAGGCGCTTGAGACCGCTGGCACACCCCGCTAGATAACGCATTGAGCCCAGCAAGTCTGCTTCGCTACTCTCTCTAGTTGCCTCGGCGCCGAAATCTTGTTACGCGGATCTCGTGGCCTTTCGCATTCCACACGCCCCTGCTCCCAAGCGCGCGAGGCCATCAAGCGTCGCGGCGGCTTCCGTGGTCCTGGCTTTCTCGGGCTGCGTTCGTCGTGGCAAGCGTCGATGGATTATGGGCGTGGGCATGGCCATGGTCGTCGGGCTGAGCGTCCCGGTCGCCCGCGCCGGTGATTCGGATTTCCACGCCAAGCTTCGGTACGACGTGGATACCTCGCTGCCTGGCTGTTGGAACGAAGCCGACTTCAGGAAGAAGGTTACACACCGGGTGGGGTACGAGACGTTCCGCGACGATGCGATAGCAATCGTGTCGGTCCGCGTGGACGGCGCGACGGGAGCGATCGGCGGCAATGTCGACTGGCAGGACGCGAGCGGCGCGAAGATGGGCGAACGCCATTTCGTGGCGAAGGACGGCAACTGCGGAAAGCTGCTTGCCGAGATGGCCTTCGCCGTCGCCCTCCAGATTCAGATGCTGGGCCTGGCACCGAAAGCGCCCGACGCGCCAAGCACGGAAGAGGTCGGCGCGAGCACGGCAGCGCCGAGCTCTTCCGCCCCCGAGCCCGAGCCTCGCCCGAACACGGAACACACGCCCACTGCCGAGCCACCGCAGGAACAGCCCGAAGAGGCGCCACCGCGGGTGCCCTCCATGTGGCTGGGGCTGGGCCCACAGGCCGCTGTTGGCGTTGCACCTTCAGCCCTCCTTGCAGGCCGTATTTTCTTCGGTCTGCGACGCGGCGGATTCTCTTTCGAGGTGGGCGGCGAGACAAGCTACCCAGAAACCTTTCACCGATGGGGTGGCAGCGGATTCCGCGAGCTCTTGCTCGCGGCCTCGCTGGCGGCGTGCCACGACGAGGGCTTCGCCGTCGCGTGTCTCCTAGGCAAGGCGGGCGAGCTTCGGCTGGCCGGCGAATCCCTGGATGTGAAGCGGTCGCCCGCCGCCTTCGTGGCGCATGCAGGCGTTCGATTGGGGGCAAACGTCGACCTCTCGAAGGCCTGGTTCGCCGCACTCCACGTCGACGGCTTGGTCCTGCTTACTCCCTGTACCGTCGAGATCAGCGGCAGTCGAATCTGGGAGATGCCACGTTTGGCGGCCTTCGCTGGTCTCGACATTGCCGCCCGATTCCGGTGACAATGGCCTTCGGTCAGGGCAATGTCATTGGGAGAACATGTCGTCGAATAGACAGCCGAGTTGCCGTCGTGCTTCAGCGAGAACCTTGCTCGGTCTCGTCTTGGCGGTTGGCTTCGCAGCAGGTTGCGAACAGGCCCTCGACGTTGGCCACAACACCAACGGCAAATTGCCCGCCGATGCACGCAACCCCGCCATTCTGATCAACGATTCTTTCAGCGACAACTGGAGCCCCGAGTTCGCCGCCCTCTTTGCCAACAACGGCGGTCCCCAACTCACCGGTATCATCGTCAACGCCAGCCTCTACTGGCCGGACTTGAACGCGAACGTAGCTGGCTGGAATGACTTCGTCACCCACGCTCGCGCCAGCGGCCTGCAGGGCCTTCCCGGCGTGACCAGGAGCGAAACCACGGCCTTCGTCGTTCCCCCCGATCGTCAAATCGAATCCACGGCGCCCGTTGCTACCGACGGTGCCCAGTTCATCGTCGACAAATCCAAAGAGTTGAGTTTGCCGTGGCTGCCGGTGGTCATCATCGCGTGCTCGCAGTTGACCGATATCGCGAATGCCTATCTGATCGATCCAACGGTGGTGGAGCGCGTGGTGGTCGTGGCGCAACTCGGATCGTATTCGGCACCGAAGGGACTCATGACCGGACCGAATGGCGATCTGGATCCTTGGGCCGATTGGATCGTCGCTCAAAAATTCCGCTATGTACAAATAAGCGCGTTCTACGATCAGTCCGCCGACGTCACCGCCGACGACGTCCTTCCCGCGAACCCTCTCGGCGACTGGATGGCTGCCAAGCGTACAAGTCTGTCTCCCTTACCGGTAGCGTCGGATCAGGAGCCGATCCTGGCGCTGGCTGCACCCGAGTTCGTGACGACCGTCGTGCAAAGCTCGGCCGATACGTCGGCCGGGTTCGCCTCACCATTCGGACAAGGCCCGCCCCTGGTTCCGGATCCGAATGGCAATGCCTGGCTCATCACGCAGATCGATGCGACGGCAGCGCGCAAGCGCATGTGGCAGATGCTGAACAACCCAGCCACGTTCAAGCACTGATGGAGGGTGACGCAAATGCCGCCAAGGCAACGAACAAGACAACGAGAATGGCAACGAACATGACCAGGATGGATTTCATTTCCGGCCTTGTCGCCGCCATCGTGGCGCTCGCAGCGGCGGATTGCAGTAAGTCGTCGTCGTCGCTCGATGGCGCCGCGTTCGACGGCGGCGCCTTCGATGGATCGAAGCCCTCCGTCACGCCGCTCGGGCTGTTCTGCTCGCCCGGCGTCGATCCTGCCAATGCACTCCTCACCGACTTCTCGCCCGCCACCTACAACGCGGCCAAGGGAAAGTGGGGCGTCGAAGGAAACCTCACGGGCACCACGTACAATCGCAAAGACAGTGGCAGCACGGTCACGAGCAAGGTGGACGCAGAAGCCTTCTCCCTGTCGGGGCAAGTCGTCCCCGGTGGAAACCCCGAAAGCTTCGCTGGCGGCGGCCTGCAATTCGACAGCTGCGTAGATACGACTGTCTATACCGGAGTTGCGTTCCTCATCTCGGGCTCCACCGGCGGCTGTGACCTCTACTTTCAACTGGCCACGTATGCAGAGCAGCCGACCTTCTCCAAAGGCGGCTGCGCCGTCGCCTGCGAGAACTTCCCGGAGAAGAAGGTCACGCCGAGCCCGACACCCACCACCGTCTTGTTCTCCGAGCTCGCGAACACCGGGATACCGGCCAGCGCAACCGCCATGGCCGCGCAAATCATGGGGTTACGATGGAACCTGCAATTGCCGGTAAGCCCCGTCGATGCAGGCCAAAGTCCGTGCAACTTCAACCTGACTATCGACGATGTGAAGTTCGTGAAGTAGGTCTTCCGGCCCTGGGCTAGCGCGGCCCGGCCAGCAGAGCGTCGATCTTAGGTGAAAGAACGCTTCGCGGGAATTGCCGATGGAACTTCGCGGCTGCGGTGCGCGCGTCGCCGCTGCGTCCGAGCCCAACGAAGGCTCGAATGCGCAGAACTTCGCGATCCTCGGCAAGGCGGCCACGCGGAAAACGCCGCTCGTGTTCGTTCGCGAGAGCAAGCGCCCCGGCGTAGTCACCGCGCACATCCGCCTGGCGGGCGCGATCGAGGAAGCGCAGCTCTTCAACGACGTCTCCCCTCGTGAAGGCCCGCCCCATCGGCGCCTGGCTCGGCGACGGCGCCGGAGCTGGCAGGGGCTGGGCTACTGCGGACACCCGCTGCAGAAGCGGTGGGGTCGCTTTGGGAGCCTCGTAAGCGCGGTACATCTGAACGGCTGCCGCCACGCTGGCCATCAGGGCAATTGCGGCAGCCGCTGCCAGCCAGAGGGGACGCAACGTGGAAGGTTTCGCAAGCCTCGGAAGGCTTGCCTCGGCAAAGCGCAGGGATTCGCGCGCCCTCGCCATCAAGCGGGCGCGGACGATTTCAGGCTTTTCGACAATTACGCGTTCGTGTTCGAGCAACGCCTCCACGTCTAGTGGAAGCGGTGAAACAGTATCTTTAAGTTCATAAGTTCTCATTGGTTAGGGCTCCTTCCCCGCGCCAACATTCGCCGAATTGCAGTCCCTAGCTCGGTCCTTGCCTTGCTAAGGCGTGAGTACGCCGTGAAAAGAGGAATCGAGAGTGTCGCAGCTGTGTCCTTCACCGAAACGTGGTCGATATCATGCATGACCAACACGGCACGCCGAGGAAGTGGGATCTCCTGAAGCGCCGAAAGCACCATCGCCCGGGCCTGGTTCGCCTCGAGCTCGCGGTCCGGCGTTGGCGCTGGATCGGCCGACTCCACAAAAGCGAAGGGAACCTCCCGCCACCTACGACGCTTGTGCGCCGAGGCGACCCGGAAAGCGATTCCGAAGAGGTAGGGCTTCAGTGCGCGCGTGGGATCGTAAATCTTCCACGTACGGCGCAGGACAAGGAAAACTTCCTGGGCCAGATCCTCGACGTCATTTGCATCGACACCGAGCCGCTGGAGCGTACGAAGGATATAGCTCAGCTCATCCTGATAGGCCGAAAGGCAGTCCGCGCCGTCATCGGAGGCGGACGTCGTCCCCGAGCTTGAAGCCTGCACGCTAACACCTGGCTGCTTCACGTACCTCCTCATCCCTATTGCCTCGACGGAACAGGACTTGCCATTTAAACAGGCTTCAGCATCTCAATTTCCAAGGCGAATGGGTAGGCCTTCCCACCATCTGCGACGGAATCAACGCGTGCAGACGCGCGACAGAGAGCCGAGGAAACGCAGGTGCTGCCGTCTGGCCGTCGTGGGCGTCCTAGGTAGCTGGCCGTGACGCGGTCACCAAGGAACGACGCGAGAGGTCTAGCGCGCCGCTTCCGTTGACGGTAGGCGCGTTGACGAGCTGCCGCTTCTCTGCGGATTATTTCTGATGAATTCGTCGGCGCCGCCAGACGCACAAGCCGAGAATCGCCAGCGACAAGAGCATCGTGCTCCCCTGCGGTCGAGAGCCGAGCTGACAGGAACAACCCGAGGTGCCTCCACCGCCAGCGGTCGTGCTGCCGCCTGAGCTGTGGCTACCGCCGGTTCCGGCCATGGCTCCGCCGGAACTAGACGAGGAGCCGCCGTTGGCACTGGATGCAGTCGTTCCCGCATTACCACCGGCCTGATTTCCGCCGGACGAGCCGCCCTTGCCGCCCGAGCTTCCGCCAGATCCCGAGCTGCTGCCGCCAGCACCACTCGTTTGGCCGCCGCCGCCCGCCGAAATCGCCCCGCCGCTACCGCTGATACCGCCGCTGCTTGCACTTCCCCCTGCTCCGCTCGCGCCGCCCGCAGAGGAAGAACCGCCCGTTCCACTTGGGGCCGGACAGACACCCGCGTCGGGAACGCTGCCGCCCGCAGTGCCAGCCAACTTGAAGTAGATACCGTACCGATCCGTGTAGCGCGAATAGTGAGGGATGAACGTCAGCTTGCTGTCGGAATCCGTGTTCTTGAGAGTGAATTCCAGCTTTCCCGCGGTCTGCACCAGGTTCGTAGTGATGCTGGCGAGCCAGGTGTTGATGCCGGTGCCACTGTTGATCGTGATGGTGTCCTGGACTGTCACCCCAGCAGGGGTCGTCGCCATAATGACTGCCGAGTGAGGTGCCGTCACCATCTGAGCAGTTCCGAGACCCGCGGATAGAACGATCGGCCCATAGGTGAATGCTACTTCGTTCTGATTGTCCGGCAGCCTCGACACTTGCACCTCCATCGGCAACGTGAGTTCCACCGTGTCACCAGCTTTCCACACCCGACTGACCCCGAGGAAGCCGCTGTCGTCTACCGGACTTACCGACTGGCCGTTGACTGAAATCGTCACCGACTGACACGACGCCAGCCAGTACGGCTTTCTGAACTTCACATTGAGTGCATCGGTTGGGGCGGCGACGATGGAGAAGGTCACCTTGTTCGTGAGGGGAAGATCCGTAGTCTGGGTCAGCGACAAGCCCTTGTCGGCCCATGTCAACTTCGAGCTCACATAGCCAGTCACCCAGAGGTCGGTCGCATCGTGGAAGTACACACTGTCGCCGAGCTTCGTGTAGTTTTCCATGCCGGTGCCATTGCAACACCAGAAGGTGGAGTCCGTCGTGCCGTACGCCTTGAAATAGCCGGTCCCCATCGGCTTGAAGTAGGTCGTCATTCCCGTCGAAGGATTCATCGCGGACAGGACCTCATTGATGTGGACTCTCTCGTAGTAGTCCATGTATTTGACGTCCTCGGTGACCTTGAACAGGTCGCGCGCGAGCTTCGACATATTGTAGGCGTTGCACGACTCGTTGTTGAGATTGTCGCGAATCGCATCGAGCTTACCGGGCACATGGAAATGCTCGTCCTGGCCATGTCCGCCCGTCACGTAAGTGTGATCCTTCAGCACGACGCTCAGAAAACCGTCGGCCGCCTTGAAGTAGGACGATTCGCTCGACCCGAGCGTACGATAGCGATTCAAGGCGCCGATGAACTTCGGGATCGTCATGTTGGCGTGCAACCCGTTCAAGCTGTCCGTGCCCGCAGCCAGGGTCGTGAAAAGGCTGGTGTCATCGAAGACATGCGCAACTGTCAGGTGATTGGCGCTGTTCGTGTACTTGTAGAGCTCGTAGAGAGAATCATTCAAGCCACCGTATTCCTGGCTGAGCACCCTCGATTTCGCGCTCGCACTCCAGCCCTGGGTTCGGTTGTAGAGCCAATCGCCCAATTTGCTCACGACCGCCAATGCGTCGGCGTTTTGTTCGTATTTGTAGATGTCGATCAAGCCGGCGAAGATCTTATGCAGCGTATAGTAGGGCACCCAGGTGTTCCCGGTGCCGTTATCGAAGTCATCGAATTGGGAGGCAGGGGTTGCGAACAGAAAACCATTGGACGCCTGATACGACTTGAGCTTGGCAACCACGTCGTCGAGCTTGGTCTTGATCTGGCCCGCCAACGTTGCGTCGCTGCCCAGGGCTTGCTTGTAGGCCTGCGCTACCGCGGACATCCAGTGGCCCATCGTATGACCGCGGATCATCGAGTTCTCCCAGCCGCCGTAAAGATTCGTCGGGTTCGTTCCCGCTCCCGCCGCTTTGAAGCCGGCCATGAGGCGGTCGGAGTCGAGGGTCGTGATGAGGTAGGTAACGTCCTTGGCAGACAAATTCTGCTGGTACGCATCCGTGATCTGGACTTGGTCCAAGGGGAACTCCTGCAGCTTCTCGACGGAATCAGCGGCTGATGCTGTAGAAAGACGAAAATCGGTGAGGGCCAGCGCCGAGAGCGACGCGACAAGGACTCGGCTGGACAAGCGTATGGAATGCATTCCGGATCTCCTCCGGTTGATTGTCCGGGGCGCTCCGCTTTTGTCACAAATGGATCATCGCCGCAGCGGTTTCGAAACGCTGGGCCGACGACGAATCGTCGGCCCCAAGTGGCATCGCACCCCGTCCTAGTTGATCGGGCCGGAGTAGACACACGACGATGTGCAGCCGACTTGCCCATCGCACGCCTCGGTCCCGTTGACACGACCGTCGCCGCAGTATGGAGCCGTCGTGCAGAGATTGGTGCACTTGCCAGGACCATAGGCAGTCGCGCTGTTGAGGATGCCCAAGTCGCATTGCTCGCTGCCGCTCTTGATGCCATCGCCGCAGAAGGGCGCCAGCGTGCAATCGGGGTTGCAGGTTCCGTACGAGCCGTCGTTGACGCCGTTGTCACACTCTTCGCCGGAGTCCTTGATGCCGTTGCCGCACTTGAAGCGGCAGCGACCATCGCAGGTGTCGCCAGCGGTGCCGTTCAGCGCACCGTCGTCGCACTGCTCGCCCGCATCGATCTTGCCGTTGCCACACGTTATCGGCGGCGGGTTGTAGCCCGAGCAATCGGTCTTGCACGCACCCGGCGTGGTGTCGCTATTGGCCGGACCGTCGTCGCATTTTTCGCCAGAGGAGACGTCGACGGAGTGATCGCCGCAGTAAGGGGCTCGTTTGCACGTGGTCGTGCACAAGGTCGCACCGTACGGGTTGGCCTGGTTGGCCGCGCCGGCGTCGCACACCTCACCGGCTGCGGTGTCGACCTTCCCGTCACCACAGTACGAGGCCAATTTGCACGTCGGCGTGCAGCTCCCGTAAGTGCCGTCGTTCTTGCCATCGTCGCATTGCTCGCCGTAGGCCGTCTGCTTGATGCCGTCGCCGCAGTAGGGAGCTAGCACGCAAGTCGACTTGCAACCGCCGTAGGCACCGGTGTTGCCGGCCGCTCCCTTGTCGCATTGCTCGCCACTATCAAGCACCCCGTTCCCGCACTTGATCGCGCATTTTGTATCGCACTTGCTGGTCGGGCCACCGTTGTTTTGTCCGTCATCGCAAGCTTCGGTGCCGTTCACGACGCCGTCGCCACAGAAGCCCGCCACCTGGCACTTGTCCGTGCAAGTGTTCGGCCCATACGCCGTCGCTGAATTGGCAGCGCCCTTGTCGCAGGTCTCACCGAAGGCGGAGTCGACCGCACCGTCACCGCAATAAGGTGCAATCTTGCAACCCGGCGCGCATCCGTTCGCTTTGCTGCCGTACACGTTGGCGTTGACGCCATCGTCGCATTGCTCGCTACCGTTGATCTTGCCGTCACCGCACTAGGGCGCCCAGGTGCAGTCCGCATTGCAGCCGCCGTACGCGCCGTTGTTGTTGGCCGTGCCGA
>CAZTTW010000101.1:0-9621 GCA_964616265.1 uncultured Myxococcales bacterium
GATCATCGCCGTGTTCACGCCGATGACCTGGCCGCGCGAATCGACCAGCGGTCCGCCCGAATTACCGGGATTCAAGGCGGCGTCGGTCTGAATGACATCGTCGACAAGACGTCCGGTCTTCGTGCGCAGCGACCGACCGAGCGCGCTGACCACGCCGGCGGTCACCGTGCAATCGAAACCGTAGGGATTGCCGACCGCGATGGCCAGTTGGCCCACGCGCAAGGCCGAGGAATTGGCGAAGGTCAGCGCCACCAGCTTGGGCGCATCGATGCGTATGAGAGCAATGTCCGTGTGCGGATCGTCCCCAACCACTTGGGCGGGCAGGCGCTGTCCGTCGTGAAGCGTGACCTCGACGCGCTTGGCGCCGCTGACCACGTGACTATTCGTCAACAGATACCCGTCGGGCGTCATGACGAAACCCGAACCGCTGCCGGACGCCTCGATGCGCACCACCGAGGGACTGACTTGCTCCGCCACGGCAGTAACCGTTTGCGAATACACGTCCAGTAAATCGCGATCGTTCTTGTCGATATCGAGTGCGATCATCGTGCGAAACTCCCGGCGGGAAGGACACCGCCCTCCCGCCTATCGGATCAAAGACGCGCCTACAGCGTTAGGACGCCGGTGCGGATAAGGTAGGCGAGCCGTTCGCGCTGGTCGTTCCTGAGCAGTCCGTGAATGCGCGCCAACGCCTTGGTCACGGCATCGCGCAGTCGTTCCGCCGTAGCGACGCGAAGATCCGCCGCCTCTTTGGCCCGCGTCTGGTCGAACTGCTCGCCACCGACGGCATCTGCGAATGCGGACAGCGTTCGTCGGCGATCCACCTCGGCCTGCGCGCGCTCGGTCTTCAGCTCGTCGAGAACGCGCGCCAGCTCGGACACTTGACGCTCGTCCAGCTCCAATTTGTACGCCAAAAAGCGTAGCGGTCGGCGCACGCCGAAGCCACCGAACCCTTCGCCATCCGATCCCCCACCTGGGCCACCCCCTGGACCATCGCCGTCGCCGTCGAGACCATGGCCGCCAAAGCCATGGCCACGCCGACCGCCCGGACTACAACTCGACCCCGACTCGCTGCCGCAGATGCTGTGATGCGCGCGCCACCAAGAAACGATTCCCGTGTGCATGTTCTTCTCTCCTTTCGCCGAGGCCACCAGCTCCCGGCGGGACTTTCTCGACTCCGTGGGCACCATGCCTCACAGATTCCGAAAATAAATGTAAACGCCAAATCCTCGTCGTCAATGCGCTGGGTGCCAGCTCATCCGCTTTGCGCCGACGCCGACTACGGTGCTTCCCGCCGAGCCTGGCGAGCACGTTCGCGCAGCATGAACAGGTACAGGCTTTCGACTTTCGCGCGCGCCCACGGAGTCCGCCGCAGGAACTTCAGGCTGGAGGCGACGCTGGGATCGCTGGTGAAGCAGCGAATGTTCACCTGCTGGCCAAGCTCGGGCCAACCGAAGAACGCGACGAGCTCCGTCAGGATCGCTTCCAAGGTCATGCCGTGAAGTGGATTGTGAGCTTGCTGGGTTGCCATGGGTGATAGCGCGCGTTCTACGGCGGTGGCGCCACGACTTCCAGCTCGACGGGAACAATCCCGACTCGCAACATGTCGAGCTGCCGCGCTGCCGACTCGGAGACGTCGATGATCTTCTTACCACCCCTGCACCGATCGTTGATGCGAACGATGACGGCGCGGTTCGTACCGTCGGTGCGCGTGACCTGCACGTGCGTTCCGAATGGGATCACGGGATGGGCGGCGGTAAACTGCTTGGGATCGTACCGCTCGCCGTTGGCGGTCTTGTGTCCGGCTAGGCGCGACGAATAGTAGGTCGCCATGCCCTCCTCGCGCTCGCCGCGCTTACCGGCACGCAGCTCGGCCGAATAGGTGGCACAACCCGCGACCGTAGCAAGCACTACGGCCACGGGCAGCACGCCTCGCCATGCTCCGGTCGCCATGCCCCCACCTTGGGCCAGCGCTCGGAAACCCGCAAGATTCCGACTATCAGGTGGTGGCGACTTGGCCGGCTGTGCCTGTCAAGCGGTTCGCTGCCGCTCGACTTCGGCGCGCAGATGCGCCTCCTCTGCCCGCAGCTCCGGGGTCAGCTCGCTGCCGAAATCTTCGGCCTCGAAGAAGGGACGAATCTCGATGTCGGACTCTTCTCCGGGCATCGGATCGGGACAGCGCTTGACCCACTCGATAGCCTCGTCGATCGACTTTACCTGCCAGATCCAAAATCCCGCGATCAGCTCCTTGGTCTCGGCGAACGGTCCATCGAGGACGGTCTTCGTTCCGCGGGCGAAATGCACACGCTTGCCCTTGCTGCTTGGGTGCAAGCCGTCGCCCGCCAGCATGATCTTCGCCTTGACCAACTCTTCGTTGAATTTGCCCATGTCGGCCAGCAACTTCTCGCTGGGCATGATGCCCGCCTCGGAGTTCTTCGTCGCTTTGACAATCACCATCACTCGCATGTTGCGCTCCTTCCGTATCGCGTTGTTCGTGCCCAGCCCGATGTTCTGCCAGGCTCTAAGATGACGACGAACGACGACCGGTCGGCCCGACACGGCGGTTTTGTTTTCTGATGGTTAGAACAAGGCGGCGAGGCGCTACTGATGGCAGCTCGGCGCTTGCTTCGACCATTCGTAGCGGGGAATTCAAGCCACATCTGCCCGGGCGCAACGAAAACACCGGACGTCTCACGCACCGGCCGCTCGAACGGTACGTGGCGACGGATGCCAAGAACAACGTAGTCGGCCGTCAGCGCCAACAAAGCCAGCGCGACGAGCATCAGGGCAAGCATGTTGGGCCTCCAACCTAGCTAGGGGCAATCCGATGGCGATTCATTGCCCACTTGCCGACGCAAGTGCGGCGCCACGACGTGGGCGAGAGCAGGCGACGAAATGAATGCCCGCGAACCGCCGTGGTCTACCGCAGATCCGGTGACGAGCGCCGTCGCAGGCCCAACCGAACGTTGGCAGGCGCGATGGGACCACCGTCGAAAAAATCCGTACAAGAAGGTGCGACCTCGTCCAGCATCCATCCAAGTTGCGTTCTAGAACTCTCTGTAATTTCAGCGAGTTTGACTACAGTTCTACGCCTCGACCGACAGGAGCCTGCTGCCACCACTCCCGCAGATCCGCGGGCCATTCGCGTTCGAAGCGCAGCGGCTGACCCGTCGTCGGATGGCGAAAGCCGAGCACCAGCGCATGCAAGGCGAGGCGCGGAGGTTCGAGCCTGGTTCGCCGGCCGTACCGCCGATCGCCTGCGACGGGATGACCGATGGTCGACGCATGCACACGAATCTGATGGGTCCGTCCCGTTTCCAGACGCGCCTCCGCGAGAGTCACCTCTCCCTTGTGCTCGATTGGCACGAAGACGGTGCGGGCGGGCCGTCCCTCGATAGGAGAATCGACGGTCGAGGCAGCCGGCAAGTCCCCGAGCATCCCGACGCGATACACGCGCTCGAGAGCGTGCGTTCGGAAAAGCTCGGACAACCGATGCGCGCTTTCCGAGGTCTTGGCCACGACCAGAAGCCCACTCGTCTCGAGATCCAGTCGGTGCACGAGGTACGGCTGGCGCGACGTCTCGCGCTGTGAAAGATAGAAAAGCAGATTATTTCGGTCGGTTTCTCGCGTGGCCGCGGTTGGCAGGCCGGCAGGTTTGTCGACCACCAGCAGCGAATCGTCTTCGAAGAGCACGTCGAGCTCGGGCGGCGGCGCGTTCTCGGCGGCACTCACCTTGTCGAGCGCGCCGCCCAGGTACACTTCCACCGTGCGCCCCGGTTGGACGACTTTGGACGCGACCTTCACCCGCGCGCTTTCCACGAAGACGCCGCCGATCAGCAGCACCTTGCGCGCCGTCCGACGCGAGAGCTCGGGGACACGTTTGGCGAGAAGCTGATCGAGGCGCAGCCCTGCGTCCTCGGGAGAAACGGTGAAACGAATAGGTCGCGCGGCCACCGCTGCGCCCTTCACGGCTGACCGAGCGCCTGCCAGAGGCGCGCTCGCGCCGTCGCCAGGTTGAACACGGCCTGCACCTCTTGCGCGGCAGCGGTGGTCAGCGCCACCTGCGCATCGCCCAGCTCGATGATGTTCCCGACGCCAGCTTGATAACGTCCCTCGGCGAGGGTCAGGCGCACGCGTGCGTTCGTCGCCGCCTCGTGGGTCGCCTCGATCGCCGCCTTGGTCGCGCGCACGCCGAGCCGCGCTTGTTCCACGTCGGCGCGCACTTGCTGCCGCTGCAATTCGTACTGCGCCCGCAACGCCGCCGTGTTGGCACGCGATTCGCGCACTTGAGCGTCGGTAATACCACCACCGAAGATCTGCCAATTGAGCGAAAGAATGCCGCGAAAGCCCCAGTCGAGCGCATCCAGCTCGGGCCCCGATTCGCTCAGCGACGCGCTGGCGTTTAGCGAGGGCGCGTAGCCGCCTTTGATACTCCGAGTGGTCAACTCTTGCGCGTCCACTTGGCGAGCGAGCGAAAGCAGATCGGGCCGAGCCTTGAGCGCCTCCGCCAGCAGCTCATCCGTCGTGTCGTCTTCGCCCGAAACTTCTCTAGCTGCCGGAGCTGCAACGTCATAATCGGTGCTGCCTTCGATGCCCATGGCCTGGTTCAGCAGCGCCTTGTCGGTGTCGTACGCAACCTCGGCGTTGATGAGCTGGACCTTGGCGTTGGCTCGATCGGTGCGCGCTTGCGCCAGGTCGATCTCGGGCCGCGTACCGGCCTCGACAAAACCTTGAATCTGGCGCAAGTGCGCTTCCTGGTTCTGCAAGTTTTCTTGCGCCACCTTGACTAAGGCACGCGCGGCCGCGGCGGCGAAATACGCCGAACGCAAATTGAAGCCGACCTGCACCGCGAAGGCGCGCTCGCTTTCTTCTTGCGAGCGAAAGGCCGCCTTGGCGGCGTTCCAGCGACCGGTGGTTTGGCCAAAATCGTAGAGAAGCTCGCTGGCGCCGAGACTTGCGCTGTAGAGGTTGCGACCCTGAATGCTGGAGGAGACCGTCGTCGTGGTGGCCCCCGAGGCGGTCCCCGTTCCCACCGTCGTAGCCGACACCGATCCTTCGCTACGCAGGTACGACGCCGATCCGGTCACCTGGGGCAAGAGTGGAGCACGCGCCTCCTGGATTCGCGCCGCCGATGCATCCGTCTGGGCGCGTGCCGCCTGCAGTTGCGGATGGCTAGAACGCGCCGCCTGCAAGGCCTGGTCGAGCGTCATTTCGCGTTTGCCGGCCTCGCCCGCACGGGCTGGGCTGACGAGCGTGACAACACCAACCAACGAGAGAAGAGCCGCTTTCATTCGAACCTCAAAGCATCGATGGGGTCGAGGCGCGAGGCTTTGAGGGCCGGATAGAGACCAAAGACCACGCCCACGAGCCCGGAAAAGGTCACCGCGATCGCAATAATGTCGGCGCGAATCAGCACCGGCCAACCCATGCGATTGGCCAGCAGATTGGCGGCGAAGATTCCGATCAGCACGCCAGCAATGCCGCCGAAGCTCGAAAGCGTCAGCGCCTCGACCAAGAACTGGGCCAGCACGTCTCGCGGGCGCGCGCCCACGGCCATACGAATGCCGATCTCGCGGGTTCGCTCGGTCACGCTGACCAGCATGATGTTCATGATGCCGATGCCGCCCACCAGCAGCGAAACCAGAGCGATGCTGGCAAGCAGCGAGGTGATGGTGTTGAGGCCTTCCTGCTGCGCGGTCATCATCTCGGTCAGATTGCGGATGGAAAAATCGTCGTCGCCGCCGATCGCGATGTGGTGCCGGTCGCGCAGCAAGTTGGTGATTTGCTTCTCCGCGCGCGAAACATCTTCGCTGCTGGCCGCGCTGACCATGATGATGCCGGGGATGAACTTCTGCAGGCCACCCTGAATCTTCGCCTGAAACGTCGAATAGGGCATGAAGGCCACGTCGTCTTGGTCCTGGCCCATCGCGGTTTGTCCTTTGCGGTCCGCCACGCCGATGACCTGAAAAGGAAAGTTCTTGATGCGCACGGTTTGCCCGACGGGATCGGCGCTCGGGCCGTAGAGCTTTTCAACCACGGTTTGGCCGAGCACGACGACCTTGGTGCCACCCTCGATATCGGACTGGCTGATCTGGCTGCCGCTCGCCACGGCCCAGTCCTTTATCGAGAAAAACTCGGGTGAAACGCCGTTGATGCTGGTGCCCCAGTTTTGATCTTCACTGATCACCGACGCGCTGGAACGCAATTGCGGGGCCGCGTAGCGAACCGCGCTGCATTCGGCGCGGATGGCTTTGAGGTCGTCCCAGGTGAGGGTCGGCATGCTGCCGAAACCGCCGCGGGCGCCACCCGAAGTCGTGCTGCCCGAAAGAACAATGAGAATGTTCGAGCCCATCGAGGCGAAGGATTCGGCGACGCGCGCCTTGGCGCCTTCGCCAATAGCAACCATGGCAATGACCGCCGAGACACCGATGATCACGCCCAGCGTGGTGAGAAACGAGCGCATCTTGTTGCGCAAAAGCGCTCGGATGGCGACGCGCAAGACTTGGATGGGATTCATGGGATCCCTGCCGCCGCCGCTTCGGCCGCCGCCGCCGCCACGTCGGCCACCATGGCCGGCTGCCGCTTGTCGGTTTGCACGCGCCCGTCGCGCATCACCACCACGCGCGAAGCGTAGCGAGCGATGTCCGGCTCGTGCGTGACCAGCAAGAGCGTGATGCCGCTGCGCCCAAGTTCCTGAAACAGAGCCATGATCTCCACGCTGGTGCGCGAATCCAGGTTGCCGGTGGGCTCGTCGGCCACCATGAGATGAGGTTGCGTGACGAGCGCACGTGCGATGGCCACGCGTTGCTGCTGTCCGCCCGACATCTGATTGGAATGGTGATGGATGCGGTCGCCGAGCCCCACGCGCTCGAGCGCTTCCCGCGCCCGCCGGTGCCGCTCGCGGCCAGATATGCCGGCGTAGAGCAACGGCAACTCGACATTTTCGAGCGCGCTGGTGCGCGACAGGAGATTGAAGCTCTGGAAGACGAAACCCAAGGTGCGATTGCGCAAACGAGCCAGCTGGTTGCGGTCGAGCGAGGACACTTCTTGCCCCACCAAGCGGTAGCTGCCGCTGCTCGGCCGATCGAGGCAGCCGAGAATGTTCATCAGGGTCGACTTGCCCGAACCCGACGGCCCCATGACCGCCACCGATTCGCCCTCGCTGATGGTCAGCGAAACGTCGCGCAAGGCGTGCACCTCCACGTCTCCCATGCGGTAGACCTTGGCGATGTTCTCGACTTCGATGAGTGCTTTGGCCATGCGAACCTAAAACGGACGCGCGCCGCGCGGAGGTGCGGGTGGAGCGCCAGGCAACATGCCGGCGCTGGGCTTGCTGGAGCCGGCCGGCAACGAGCCGTCGGTAATGACCTGATCGCCCTCCGCGAGAGGTCCGTCGACAACTTCGGTCTTAGTACCGTCGGTGGTTCCGATCTTGATGCGAACCATCTGCGGCACGCTGCCGCTCAGCTTCCAGACCGCCCGGCGATCGGGTGTCTCGTCGCCGGCGCCGCTGGCGCCCGGCTCGCGCTTGCCGTCTTTGTCGCCTTTGTCGCCTTTGTCGCCCCTGCCGCCCTTGCCCGAACGCAGGTTGCCGTCGCCCGCGCCGTCGGCGCCGCGTATCTTCTTGACGTCGAGCCCGAGCGCCGCAAGAACTTCGGCGGCGGGGCGGTAACGCAGAGCCGCGTTGGGAATGCGTAAAACATCCTCGCGGTTGGCGAAGACGAAGTTCACGTTGGCAGTCATGCCTGGGCGCAATTTCAATTCGCCATTGTCCACGTCGATGACGGCGTCGTAGGTGACGACGTTTTGCAGGGTCTGCGCCGCGTTTCGGATCTGCCGAACCTTGCCCTTGAAGCGCTCGCCGGGATACGCATCGACCACGAACGTCGCGTCCATTCCCGCGGTCAGCTTGCCGACGTCGGCCTCGGCCACGCTGGTGTCGACCTGCATCTTGCGCAGATCTTCGGCAATGACGAAGATAATGGGCGCCGACATCGTCGCCGCCACGGTTTGTCCCACGTCCACATTGCGCGAGATGACGACGCCATCGGTGGGCGACACAATGTCGGTTAGAGCCAGATTCACTTCGGCTTGATGAAGAATGGCGCGAGCTTGCTGGACGTTGGCCTTGTCCGCTTCCACCTGGGCCAGCGAGGTGCCCGCAGCGGACTCCGCCGTGTCGAAGTCAGAGGGCGCGATGAGCTTTTCTTTGACCAGGGCGCCCTGGCGCTTGGACTGCCGCTCGTTGAAGCGGGCTTGGACTTCATCCTTCATCAGGGTTGCCTTTGCCTGCGCGTAGTTCGCCCGCGCATTTTCGAGCGATGCCTGAAACAAGCGCGGATCGATCTTCGCGATGATCTGGCCCTTCTTTACCGGCGAATTGAAGTCCGCGTAGAGCTTTTGAATAGAGCCCGACACCTGACTGCCGACCTGCACGGTCACCAGCGCCGATAGCACACCCGTCGCCGTCACGCGTGCGACGACACGTCCGCGATCCACCGCGGTCGTCTCCCACTGCACCGCGGGCTTGGCAGAGCGGCGTTTGAGCACGATTTTCCAGGTCACCAGCCCGATGGCGACGAGGGCGAGAGTGGCCCAGAGGGTCTTCGATTTCAAAAGTCGCATGGCGTGCTCCGCTAGCTATCACTGGCCAGCCGTTTTCGCCAACCCTTCCGTCGGTCCGGATCGGTCCACTCGGCAGAGCCAAGGCTTGGGTCAGCAAGGGCCATGCCGCCCGATCCAGGCTGAATTGCCTTGGAATGCATGTGCCTGGCCTGCGGATTTCGCAAAAGGGGTGCGTATTCCGCGAAAAGCCAAGCGGAGAACCGAGCGCAGAGCACGTCGCCGAACGCGGACGAGCTCTACTTGGGACCGGTCCCGCCTTCGGCCGTCGCCGGCACGGTGAGCGAACGGCGGAGGGAGGACAGAAGCCTCGCTCGCTCGAATGCCCCGGGGCTCACTGGGGAGGAGGATCCATGCCGGCCCAGTTCTGCAACATCTTCAAACCGTTCGGCCCGACGCCGTCGCCGTGCTTCGCCTCCGGGGGCATCTTGCCGATCTGCACGTCGTACGCCGCCAAGCTCGCCATGCTCTTGGCGCCGGAGACGTCACCACCGTTCGTGTCGTCGTAGACGTCGAGCCGAAAATAGGCCGGCGCTCCGCGATCGGGCGGCGAGCCGTGGCAGAGCAAACAGTGATCCGCGAAGAGCGGATAGATGTCTCGATTGAAGGTGGGGTTGTCGGGAACAGCGGAGATGTCTCTGACTCCGTAGTGGCACGAGCCAACGAGAATCGTCGCAATCACAGCCAGGGATCGTTTCATGGTCGCTCCACGTGGAAACCGAGAAAAGCAGGGCTATTTACGGATGCTGCAGGCGTCAGCCTGGATACCAAAATTCGTGTCTGCAGCCCAGGCAGTAAAATTAAAGAACCTTCGGTCCGAATTTGCATGAAACCTTTCGCAAAACAATCTATCCAACTGACGTGAGCTCCCCAGCTGATACCGCCACTTGCGTCGAATCAGTGCGGATGGCTGGGTCGACGTTTGGCAGCTCGCTGCATGCGGTGCTTTCCGTTACGGAAGTACCGCGAGTGCCCGAGCAGCAGGCAGCAACCATGAAC
>CAZTTW010000102.1:0-9586 GCA_964616265.1 uncultured Myxococcales bacterium
AGGAGGCCGCCATGGTCCCACGAGCCGATTCGACCGCGCTCTCGCTGGCGAGCGACCAGTCCGTAGGCGAGGGCGAGCGCCACCGCGAACGAGGTGGAGGGCAATTTCTCACGGTCCCGGTACCCCACGCCGGAATCATGACGCGCGAGCAGCTCAGCGAAGAGCAGCTGGAAATTGGGCGGACGGCAAAAAGGTTCATTGCGACCGAGATTCTGCCCCACATCGACGCCATCGAGCACAAGGAAAGTATCACCGTCGACGGCGTGACCCTGCCTTTGACGGTGCACTTGCTCAAGCGCAGCGCCGAATTGGGCTTGGTGAGCGCGGACGTGCCCGAGGTCTACGGCGGACTTGGTCTCGACAAAGTCACGTCGATGCATATCGCCGAGTTGTCGGCAGGCTGTCCCAGCTTCTCGACGGCGACGGGGGCCCACTCTGGCATTGGTACGTTGCCGATCGTGCTGTTCGGCGACGAGCGGCAGAAGCGGGAATACTTGCCCAAGCTCGCCTCGGCAGAGCTGCTGAGCTGCTACGCCCTTACCGAGCCGGGCAGTGGTAGCGATGCGCTTTCGGGAAAGACCCGCGCGGTGCTCGACGCGGCTGGCACCCACTATCTGCTAAACGGCGAAAAGCGTTTCATCACCAACGGCGGTTGGGCGGATATCGCGGTCGTCTTTGCCGGTGTGGATGGGCAGTACTCGGCGTTCATCGTCGATTTGCACGCGCCCGGCGTCCATCGCGGTCGCGAAGAGAAGAAGATGGGCATTCGAGGCTCGTCCACCACCGGCATGGTGTTCGAGGACGTGCGCGTACCGCGCGAGAGTCTTCTCGGGCGCGTCGGGGATGGCGCTGCCATCGCGCTCAATATTCTCAACTTGGGTCGCCTCAAGCTCGGCTTTGGGGCGCTCGGCACCGCCAAGCTCGCCCTCGATCTGGCCATCGCGTTCGGCAAGACGCGCAAGCAATTCGGTCAACCGATTCTCACCTTCGACATCCAGCGCGGAAAGCTCGGGCATCTCGCCGCACGCATCTTCGCCCTCGACGCCATGGCGTACCGAGTGGCCGGCGCCATCGCCGCGGGCGAGGAACGCCTGAAGGCCGTCGGCGCCAGCCCCCGCGCGGTCATCGATCTCGTGCGTACGTTTGCCCTCGAAGCGGCCATCATCAAAGTCGTGGGCTCGGAAACTTTGCGTGACGTGATCGACGGCTCGCTCAAGATGCATGGCGGCTACGGCTACATCGATGACTACCAGATCGAGCGCTTGGCCCGCGACAACGTCATCGACATGATTTTCGAAGGGACCAACGACATCAATCGCCTGGTCATCACCGACAATCTCGTGCGCGCCATGTTCTCCGGCACCATCGGCTTCCGCGAATTTATGGAGGAGACGGCGGCCTACCTCAAGCGCGATCCCGCGGAAAGCCCGACCGATGATCCGCTGGGCGCCGAGGCGGCACGGGTGCTGGCCGCCAAGCGCGCGGTGGCTTTCACCGTCGAGCAGGCGGTCATCGGCTGCGGGCGCGCGCTCAAGACGGAACAGCAGGTCGCGCAAGGGATCGCCGACGCCGTGAGCGCGCTTTACGCCATGGACTCGACCATCGCCCGCGTGCGCATGGCGGGCTCTGCTGCCGTCCCGACCGCCATCGCTCGCCTCATCACCGAGGAAGGTTGCACGGCAGTCGCGCGGCTGACCAAAGAGGTGGTGACCCACGTCGTGCACGATGGACAACGTCCGGCCAAGCTCGGCCAACTCGAACACTTGCACGCAGCTTTTGGCGCGGTCGTCGACGTGGTGGACTTACGCCGGCAAATTGCCGATCCCGTGATTGAGGCAGGACAGTACAATCTCTGAAACTCTGATCAGGGCCGAGGTGTCTTCACACACGTCGGCCGCTTGCGCAGGAGAACCCCATGAACGTCAGAACTGTCGGCATCCTCGACTTCGCCCGCTCTCCCATCGGCCGCGCCAAAGGCGGCGCCTTGAACCAGCTCTCGGGGCTGCAAATCGCCACGCAGGTTGTCCGTCAGCTATTGGCACGGAACCCGAAGCTGCCCCTCGAACGCATCGAGACGGTGGCCTGCGGCTGCGCCTTCCCCGAAGGCGAAAACGGTTTCAACATCGCCCGCGCCTTGGCCGTCAAGGCCGGCCTTCCCACGCAAGTCGCAGCGGTCACCGTGAATCAATTGTGCGGCAGCTCGCAGCAGGCAGTCATGTTACTGGCAGACGCCATCGCCGTCGGCAAGGGCGACATTGGGCTCGCCGTAGGGCTCGAACACATGACCCGCGTACCGATGGGCGGCTTCAACCCGACCTTCGATCCCGAGCTGCACCAACAGGGCTTCTACATCGGCATGGGCGAGACCGCAGAAATCCTGGCGCGCGAAGGCTCCATCAGTCGCGCCGATCAGGAAGAGTTCGCCATGCGCAGCCACCGCAATGCCCTGCGCGCGTGGGCCGAAGGCGCCTTCGAGGGCGAGGTCGTTCCCATCGAGCTGCCCGACGGCGGGAAGTGCGTGCGCGACGAGGGACCGCAGGAGCCGAACGTCGAGAAAATTCGCTCGCTGCCACCGGCTTTCGACGCCAGTGGTACGGTCACTGCGGCGACTTCCTCGCCGGTAACCGTCGGCGCGGGCGCCGTCATCCTCATGAGCGCCGAGCTGGCGCAGTCACTCGGCTTGTCTTTGCGGGCAACCATCGTCAGCACTGCCGTATCGGGCTGCGACTATCGGCGCATGGGTCTTGGGCCATTGCCGGCCACGGAAAAGGCGCTGGCGCGGGCCGGACTCGCGCTCAAGGACATCGACGTCATCGAGCTCAACGAAGCGTTCGCGGCGCAAGCGCTGGCGGTGATTCGGCAAGGTGGCTGGCCAATCGAAAAAATTAACCTGCACGGCGGCGCCATCGCTCTCGGCCATCCCCTCGGCATGTCGGGAGTCCGAGTCATCGGGCAGGCCGTCAGCACGCTCGAACGGACGCGCGGTACCTACGGGCTGGCGACCATGTGTGTGGGCGGCGGCCAGGGCGTGGCCACTATCGTGAAGCGCGAAGGGGTGCTGTGATGGCTGCCGTGACCCACAAGATCGAGCGGGTCGCGGTCGTCGGTGCTGGAATCATGGGCGGCGGCGTGGCCGCGTTCTTTGCCAACGCCGGCAAGCACGTCAGTCTCTTCGACGTCGAACGATCCTTGGCCGACAAGGCGCTCGACGTGCTTCGCGACGGCAACGTCAAACTGCCCCAGCTCTACACGCCGCGGAACGCGCGACATATCCAGGCGTTCTCCATCAAAGAGAACGCGGCCGAGTTGGCCAAGGCCGACGTCATTGTCGAAGTCGTTCCCGAGGTGATGACCATCAAGCGGTCGACCTTGGCCGAGATCGATCGGCACCGTCGGCCAGGCAGCATCGTGTGCACGAACACGTCCGGGCTCAGCGTGGCGGCCATGACCGTCGAGTGCTCGGACGACCTCAAGGCGAGTTTTCTCGGCACGCACTTTTTCAACCCGGTTCGCTACCTGCCCCTCGTCGAGCTGATCCCGACGTCGGCAACTCGTCCCGAGCTGGTTACCACCATGCGGGACTTCTTCGTCGCTCAGGGCAAGCGTCCCGTGGTTGGTCGTGACACGCCCAACTTCATCGCCAATCGCATCGGCGTTTTTCAGGTCATGCTGACCTTGCGGCTGATGGAACGCTTCGGCCTTTCCGTCGAGCAGGTGGACATGATCACCGGTCCGCCGCTCGGCAATCCGAAGACCGCGACCCTGCGCCTGGCGGATATGATCGGTATCGATACGCTCGTGCACGCGGCCGCGAACCAGTACGCCCATTGTCCTTCGGACGAAGCGCGCGACGTCTGCAAGCCGAATCCGGTTCTCGAGCGCATGGTTGCCGAGAAGCGACTCGGCGATAAGACGGGGCATGGCTTTTATCGCAAAGAGCGCGGTTCCAAAGGTGACAAGAATATTCTCGCGCTCGATCTTGCGACGTGGGAATACCGGCCGAGAACGAGCCCGCGCTCGGACGTCGTTCGCGTCGCCAAGAGCTTCGTCGCTCCCGAAGAGCGCATCGCCGCGATGATCGGGGCGACGGACGATCCGGTTAGCGCCTTTTCGCGACATCTCGTGATGGCGAGCGCCGCGTACGCTCTCGACCGCGTGGGCGAAGTGGCGGACGATCTTCTGACCATCGACAATGCTGTGCGCTGGGGTTTCGCCAAAGAGATCGGACCCATCGAGACTCTCGACCACCTCGGTCTCGAACGTTCGGCGCGCATGATGGAAGAGATTGGCATTGCGGTGCCGCGCCTTCTCGCGACCGCCATCGCCTCGACGGGACGGCTTTGCCAGCGCGGAGCTCAGGCGACCAAATACTTCGATCCGGGTGCTCGCAGCATGCGTACCGCTGCCGAGCGCGCGGACGTTCTCCGCGTGACCGCGCTCAAGGACGCGAATCGAATCGTGCGCGAGAACCTGAGTGCGCGACTTCTCGACGTGGGCGACGGCGTTCTCTTGCTCGATCTCGATGCCGCCATGGTGCCGAGCATGAACCCCATCGACGACTACATGGTGTCGATGCTCGGCCAGGTCTTCGAAGAGATCCCGCGCAACTTTCGCGCTTTGGTCATCGGCAACCAGGCGCCGAATTTCTCCGCGGGCGCACAGCTCAAGCTGCTCGTGGAAATGTTCAAAGCGCACCGCTTCGAGGAAGTACGCAAGCTCATCCAGGGCTTGCAGGGTGTCAATCTCGCGCTCTACCACGCCGGTTTTCCGGTGGTGACCGCTCCGCACGGCATGACTCTCGGAGGCGGCCTCGAAGTGTCGCTTGCCGGCCATGTGCGCGTCGCCCACGTCGAGCTCTATGCCGGTCTTGTCGAGGTCGGCGTGGGGGTGGTGCCGGCGGGCGGTGGCTGCTTGCAGCTTCTGGCGCAAACTGTCGAGAGCATGGCGCCCGCGCGCCCCGGACCGATGCCGCCAACGATGCGCGTCTTCGAGCTGGTCGGCTACGGCAAAGTCTCGAAGTCGGCGCAAGATGCCGTCGAGCTGGGTCTTCTCTCGCGGGCGGATGTCATCGTCTACAACAAAGACGAGCAATTGAGCCGTGCCAAGGAAGCCGCGCTTAAGCTGCTCGAGGGTTTCAGGCCGCGGCCGCAGCGTTCGTTGCTCTTGCCGGGGCCCGGCGGCTACTTCGTCTTCGAGGATCAGATCGCGAGCATGCTGGCTACCAAGAAGATCACCGAGCACAGTGCGCTCATCGCTCGCCAGCAAGCGCGCATTCTCACCGGCGGCTCGACGGCGTCGCCCGCGCATCCCGTCGATGAACGCACCATCCTCGAGCTCGAGATGGAGGCTTTCCTCTCACTGTGCGGAACGCCGGCAACCATCGAGCGCATCGAGCACATGCTCAAGACCGGCAAGCCGCTCATCAATTAGCACCTTTCGACCGATGCTCGGCGACGGCTGCGGATTGGGTCCGTTCCGAGTTAGAGTCCCGTCGCTGTGAGCCTCGGTCGTCGAAAGGTTGGCCTGCACGAACCCGCGCGTTGGGTTTTCAATCGCATGGCGGACGTCTACGATGCGCGGCCCGCGTATCCCGTGGAATTGATCGATGCTCTGGCAGAACTCGCCGCCGGCCACGGTCGTCGCGTGGTCGATCTGGGCGCCGGTATCGGACACGTGGCGCTGCCGCTGGCGCAGCGGGGGTTTGCGGTCACTGCGGTCGAACCGGCGCAAGCGATGCTCGATCGATTGCGAGCAGAAGCGCACAAGCGTCGGCTATCGGTGGAGGCCGTGCACGCGACCGCCGAGGCCTTGCCGCTCGGCGATGCCAGCTTGGATTTCGTGGTGGTGGCGGATGCTCTGCATTTTCTCGACGCCGAGCTCGTCGGTCACGAGGTGGCGCGCGTGCTTGCTCCGAGGGGCGGACTGGTCGTGGTGACTTGCGAGCTTGCGAAGACGCCGTTCATGCAGAGTCTGCTCGAAATTATCGAAGAGGCTGTGCCCCGACGGCCGCGCAAGGTCGATCACAACCTGGTTCAAATCTCGGCCATCGCCGGCATCTGCTTCGCGCGCGAACGCCATTTCCACGACGAGACGCCGGTAGACAGCGACCGGCTCGAACGCATTTTGCGCTCGATCTCGTTCATCGGGCCGGCCATGAACCCCGCGCGCTTCGCAGCCTTTCGGGCGCGCATTCGGGCTCTTCCGGGCCAGCCGGCATGGGCGCGAACCTTCACCCTACGCGCCGGTCGCCGCAAGGGAAAGGGCTCGAGGAAGAGGTTGTCGGTGCGGTGATTTCGCTAGGCCGCGCCGGCGGCGTCGGCCGTGACGACTTCGTCGAAGAAGGTACAGAGCTCGGCATGCCTGGCGCGCGCGTCGGCACGGCCTAGCTCGATGAGCTGGCGGGCGAAATTACCGTCGAAGAGGAGAAACGACAGCAAGCCCGATTCGGTCTGCGTGTCCGCCTCGGCCATGCGACAGAGCATGCGACCCACCAGTCCTTTGAGCCGCAGTCGGAAGCCACTCGCGTGCGCAAATTCGGTCGCCAGTGCGCCGATGTCTTGGGACGAGCGAATGAGAATCTTTCGCAGGGGGCGCAGGCCACGACCCGAGCCGTAGCCGAGCTCGCGATTGAGGCGCGCAATGAACTCGGGACCTGCGATGCGCGCGCCGCCTTCGAGAATCGAATCGACGCGCGTGAGTCGGTCGAGGTCGTGGTCGAGGTGGTCGAGGAGAACGGCATTGAGCACGCCACCGAAAAGGTCTAGATCGGTGGGCGGGCGTGGCGGCTCCGCAGGCGCCGTCGGCTCGGAGCGGCTGCCCGCGTAGCTCGGGTCGATGATGACCAGTCGATCGGCGCCCAACTTGCGCGCGGGTGAGAACGGCACGTTTTGGCGAAGCCCGCCGTCGCAGTAGAAGTCGCCGTCGATACGCACGGCGGGGAAAAAGAAAGGAATCGCGGCAGAAGCCAGCACGTGCTCGGCGCTCAAAATCACGTTGCGGGCAACAATGGTTGGATCCGCTCGCCAACGCAGCGGCTCGGTGGACTTGCGCTGGAGAAACACCACCGTGCGCCCCGTCGAGAGCTGGGTCGTCGAGACCGACACCGCTTCGAGGCGTCCGCGCTCGAGGTGTTCGCTGATGCGGGCAAAAGGAATGGCCTCCGACAGAACGCCGCTCAGTCCAACGGCGTCGAAGAGACCGTTGGGGACGGCGTTCGGGAGCACGCGACGGCGACCAAAACCCAGGGCTACGCGCAGAAGCCCGAACAGGTCGCTGTGGCCTGGCACCAGGATGTCTTCGATGCGCAGCTTGGTCCAATAGCGGACCATCAGCTGGGCGCGACGAGAGGGCTCGTCGGCGTAGGCGGCCATGGCGCATGCGTTGATCGCGCCCACGGAAGTTCCGCACAGAATAGGCAGGGGCAGGTCGCGGCCGAGATCTTTCGCAACTTCTTCTACGAGGTGCTGGATAACGCCGACCTCGTAGGCGCCGCGTGCGGCTCCCCCGGCGAGGACCATCGCCACCTTGGGCGCCGGTAGGGCGGAAAACTCACGACCCATGCAATAAGTCTGGGCACCAAGATCCGCCCTGGTCAAGCCAAGCTGGACAAAATCAGATTGAAAGCATCTTCAATCGAGCGGGCAATGACCGCTCTTGATCGGAAGCGGCTAGAGCATGAACGAGACGCCAATGGCCACGGTAGGATAGCCAATGCGTCCAGTCAGCGTGATGCGATCGGAAAGCTGCAGGCGTCCGCCGAGATAGAGGGCGGGCACGGCGCTCACGCCGTGGTTGCCGAGATAGTAGAAATCCACGCCCGGCTCGCCGAAGGCGGAAAAACGGCGCGTGAGCCAGAAATTCCACTGCATGACGACCGGAATGTAGACATACGTGTACGTGCCGCCGTTCGAGGTGACCTCGGTACAGATTTGCGTGCCGTTAGGTCCGCTCTCGAAGTGCAGACACTGGTTCTGATAGCCGTTCACCGACCAGTTTCCGTAGTAGCGACCGAAGTCGAGTCCAACACCGATGGCGACTGAATCATTGACCTTGGGGATGAATCCTTCGGGCAGGATCACGAAATTGCCGCGAACGCCGGCGCCCACGCCCGAGCCTTGTCCTGGTCCAGGCGGTGCGGTTCCAAGCACCAAATGCGGTTCGAGCTCGACCTCGTAGGACATAGGGGTGCGTGAGCTACGAATGACGACGTCTTCGCGCGCGTTTGCGGTCGACATCGGACCAAGCAGCAGCGACACCGTGGACGCGAGGATAAGGACCGGTCGACCGAGCCAACGATAAACGTTCATGAGACCATCGCTCCTTCGGTTAGCAGGGACCGCACGCGACCATGCCATTGGCGCATGAGATGGGCGAGGCACCGTTGCGGCAACTCACGTCGCAGTTGTCGACTTGGTCGCAGAAAACGTGGCAGTCGCCTTGGCAATTGACCACGCAGCTAGGAGCGTTGGTGCAGCTGATCGTGCTGCCCTGTCCGGCCTGTACGCCACAGCGTTGCATGTTGAAGCACGTGTAGTTGCAATTCGCTCCGCAAAATGCGCCACAGGAAGTGCTGTCGTGGCAGTTGACGTTGCAGTTGTCCCCGCAACTGGACGAACAGTCGGTTGTATTGTGGCAGTCGAGGTTGCAGTCGTTCTCGCAGACGCTGCCGCAGTGGACCATGTCGTGGCAAAAGAACCTGCAGCCATCGCCGTCGGCGCAGCCTTGGTAGCAGTCGGTTTCATTGGCGCATTCACACCAGTCGCTGCGATGACAGTTCCCCTGGCCCGACTGGCAGCCAGAGAGAACCGTGGTCAGCAGAATAAGGCCGATAGCTGTGATGAGTTTCATTGCCAAACCGGCGCATCCTACACGGGACTTCACAAAGAGCGCCACTTATCGTCGCGTCTCGTCGCGCTAGACCAAGGCTGAGTGCGCGTCGTCTCCGGTACCTAGCGCCGTTACCGCTTCTTGCGCGCCTTCTTGCGGGCATTGCGTGCGTCCTTGCGCTTCCGCTTCTCCTTGGCCCGGTCGACGTTGCGGGTGGGCGCTTGGAAGTGGCCGCGCTCGCGCGACTGCATGTTCATCATGCCGGCGAGCTGATCCATGTCCATGCCGCCGAGCATCTTGCGCGCCTGATTGAGCTGCCCCAATTGTTTGAAGCCGGGAATCTTGCCGAGCAGGCCCGACGAGGCCCCGAGCTGCATCATCATCTGCCGCATCATCGCGAATCGGTTGAGCAGATCCGCGACTTCCGATTCTTTGCGCCCGCAACCGCGCGCCACGCGTGCCAGGCGGCTCTGGTCGAAGAAAGCGCTACGCTTCTTCTTGCGCTTGCCGCTTTCGACAATCTCTTCCCAGCTGCTGATGACGAACAGCTCGGGCTGGCGCCGTTCGCCGTCGGTCATGGACGAAATGATCGAGCCGATGCGTACCAGCTCGTTGTCGTCCACTTGAATATTGGCGTCGGCCACGCCGGGGATTTTCTCCACCATCTCGGACAGCGGGCCCATCTTCTTCAGGATCGAGATCTGGTCGAGGAAGTCGTTCATGTCGAACTTCCCCTTGAGCATCCGCATCGCGTCCTGCT
>CAZTTW010000103.1:0-9581 GCA_964616265.1 uncultured Myxococcales bacterium
CCAGCCACATGCAGGCGTCCTTGCGAAGCTGCGAGCCGGCGGGCTTGAAGATGAGCCGCAAAGCGAGCTTGCCGGAAGCGCGCAGTTGGATGAGTCGCTCTGCCAGCTCGGGCGCCAGTACGAAGCCCGGAGACGCTTCTTTGCTCGGCACCACGAGCTCGGCGCCGTCATCGAGCGCGAGGCCGTGCTCGGTGTCGAGGAGCAGACGTCGCTCACCGAGCTCGTAGTTCGTGAAGGTAAATCCCGCGGCGGGAACCATCGCGACGTAACGACCCACCAGGGCGGCCTGTCGTTTTTGGGCGTGGAGCTCGGCTGCGCGTGCTTGCTCGACGGGATTTCCGTCGGCGGTGTTCAAGGGCTCGTCGCGCAGCGATTGGCAGAGTGCCACCAATCCCTCGGCACCTTGCACGCTGGAGGCATCGCCATCCCTTCCCTTGCCGACGGCCACCGTCGGCGTAGCGTGTGCCGCGGGCTCGTCGACCGGCGCGGACAGAGGCGCGGGTGGCTCTGTGGCCCGCGTGCTCGCGCAATCAGCGCCTGCTATCAGAAGAACCAGCAATAGACTTGGATGGGCTCGTCTCGTTGCCATGCGGACTGCGATGATACCCTCTTGCGCGAGTCCCTGCTTGCCCCGTCGCCTAGCCCGACTTGGCGCAAACGTCTTTGAATCTTGCGCGCAAGCCCACATAACGGCAATATGTGCGCCATGCCCACTAAAGCAAAGAAGTCCACCAAGGCAAAGTCCGCAACCAAAGCCAAGAAGGCTCCCGCCAAGAAGAAGGCTCCTGCCAAGAAGCCAGCCAAGAAGGCCGGCGCCAAGAAGGCGAAGCCGGCAGGTAAGGCTGCCCTCCGAAGCGCACGCGCAGGTCTCATGCGCGGTTGCGGCTCCTGCGGCTGCTAAGCTCGCGCAGGCGACTGACGAACGACCAGTTGGACCTTCGGGTCTACTGGTCGTTTGTCATTTCTGGGACAGAGAGCCTGGCGGCCGGTGGCAGCTCTAGTGAGCTGCTGCCCGCTTCACGTAGTCGGCGAGCAGTCGCTCGCTCTCGGCCAAGACGATCTCGTCGGCGGCGTTGTGCCCTTCGTCGTCTGCGGCCAGCGCGTCTTCGTCCTTGCTTTCAGGGGTGGTTGCTTTGGCGGCGACGGTTGGCGCCTTCTCGCTCGCGGCCTTGGTCGGCGCCGGCAGTCCGGGATGGCCGGCACTGGCCAGGCTGATCTCGTAGCTCTGTGGTTGCGCCGCGTGAAGCTTGCGGCTTTCGTCCTTGATCTGGCGCTCCAGCTGCTTGTTCTGTTCGACCTCGTCGCGGCGCTCTTTCTCGCTGAGCGAGACCGACTTGGTTGCCAGACTCTTCTTCACACGAGCGATAGCCTGCGTGAGCAGCAGAAACCCCTTGTCGCTTTGGATGCGTTTCGCCGAGCTCGCGCGCAAGTCGGCGAGGTAGGGCTGCACGCGATTGAGGCTTTGGTAGTGCGACGGGGGCACCGCGTCCCACGGCAACGGATCCTGCAACGACGATTCGCTGACATCGGATAGATCGCTGAGCGAGGGCAAGACGATATCGGCGGCAACGCCCCGCAGTTGCGTGGAAGCGCCGCCAGGCCGGTAGAATTTGCGGATGGTCACCAGCAGCGCGCCGGGATCGTAACTGTGGGCCATGTGGTTGTCGTCCATGACAGCGCCCAGTGGAACGATGCTCTGAACGGTGCCCTTTCCGAACGTCGAGGTGTCGCCCACCACGACGGCACGACCGTAGTCTTGCAAGGCTCCGGCGACGATCTCGGAGGCCGAGGCACTGAACCGGCTGGTCAGTACGACCATGGGGCCATCGAAGAGAACGGACGGATCGTCGTCCGACTCCACGTCGACCTTGCCGCTGAGGTCGCGGGTTTGCACGACCGGTCCTTTGCGGATGAAAAGGCCAGTCAAGCCGATCGATTCCTCCAGCGAGCCGCCACCATTGTGACGCAAGTCGAGAATCAAGCCGCGGACATGCTCGCTCGTGAGCTTGGCGAGCAGCTTGGCGACGTCGGCCGTGGCGCTGCGCGGGCTGCTTTTGCCGGTGCTGTTGATGTTGGCGTAGAAGGATGGCAAATCGACGATGCCGATTCGTAGTGGCGCATCGCCGTTTGGCAGGTCGACGATCTCCGCCTTGGCGGCCTGATCCTCTAGCTTGATCTGATCGCGAATCAGCGTGACTGTCTTTGCTGGCGCGCCCTCGCTGCCGCCTGCGGGCAGGACGGTGAGTGTCACTTTTGTGCCTTTGGGGCCGCGGATCATCTGGACGGTCCGCGTGAGCGGGATATTGACCACGTCGACCGGGTCGCCCTTGGCCTGCTTGACCGCGACGATGCGATCGCCGGGCTTCAATTGCCCACTGCGCGCGCCCGGGCCGCCGGGAATCAGCTCGTGAATCGTGCAGTAGCCGTCCACGTTCTGCAGGCTGGCGCCGATGCCGAAGAGCGACAGATTCATCGAGATGGACATGTTCTCCATCTCTTCGTGGCCAAGATAGTTCGAGTGAGGGTCGTAGACGTGGGCGAGCGCGTTCAGGTAGACCTCAAGGACCTCGTCGCTGCTCAACGCCTTCATTGTCTTGAGCTGCTGCGCGTGACGACGGCTGAGCAACTTGACGATTTCGGCGGGCTTCTTGTCCCCGAGCTTCTCTTGCAGGTACTCGGCACGTAGCTGCTGGCGCCAAAGCGCACGGGCGGCCGCCAGATCGGGCGGGTAAGGCGCGTGCTCCCAGTCCAGGCTGTAGTGGTCGTGTCCGGTGAAATCGAAGGTCTCGCTCTTCAGCGCCGCCGCCATCGCATTCGTTTGCTGTTCCAGTCGCTCGAGGAAGCGCGCAAAGACCTTCTGTGCGGCGCTCGTTTCCGCTTCGCCGCGGCTTTCGCCTGCAAGCTCGCTCTGGTAGGCGGAAAATTCCTGGAGATCCGACTGCAGGAACAGTGAGTGTCGGCTGTCCAGTCCATCCAGGTAGTGGTCGAGCCACTTCTTGGCAAGCTCGTGGTCCAGTGGATGGTGAGAGAACTGCGAGTGTTCCAGCAGCTCGGTCGTGATACGGACGACGTTGACGTCCGTGGCGTGGGTGTCCGAAGCCGCCGTGCGCGCCGAGTCGGCTGCGCTTGAATGCGAGGCCCCGGCGAGGGCGAAGACGAGATACAGGGCGAGTGGCTTACCGCGTTTCATGGGATGTCCAATCAGTATGACGGCACGCGCAGAGATTGCCATCGACAGTTGCCTAGGCAAGGCGCGAACCCTGTCCTGCGGCACCGCTGCCGTGGTTCGTCGAGGACGTGCAGGCAATAGAAAACCACCCGAGCCAAAAGGATCGGGTGGTTCAGGAAAGGGCAGAGTTGCTCGGTTACTTGAGCGAGCCGGCGAACTTAATCGCCTCGGCCACGCCCTTCTCGTGAGCGACCTTCTTCACTCGAGCGCGAAGGCCGGGCTTGAGGCCGCGCAGGATGCCGAGGTATTGACCTTGCAACTTGCGCGCGGCCATGCCTTTCGCGCTGAGGTTCAGCTTGCGCTTTCCTGGGACGGCAGGCTTAGGCGCCTTCGCCTTTGCAGGCGCCTGTGGGGCACCTTTGCCGCTTGTACCGAGAGCACCTGCTACAACTGAAAACAGTCGTTCAGCGCTTTGTGCGCGGGCCACGGCCTCGATACGGTTGGTGAATTCACGGATCAGTTTCTCGATCTCAGTCGAAGTGTTGGGCATGCGTGCAGAGTAGCTGCGAATATGGGGCAATTGCAAGTAGTTCGAGCTTTTATTGATGGAGTTTGAGGGCGACTAGTGAGCACTGTGTCGAGACTGTGGGGGACGTCCAGTGGCGTATCTGTGGCTCTCTCGGGACTGTTTTTCGGCATTGCCGAGGCACTTAACTGCGGCTTTCTTCTCGACGGTACAGCGTCGACGGATCGACGCTAAGAATCGCGGTGGATCTCGTTCTTATGAGAGCCTGTTCTTTCCAGCACATGGGCGCTTTTCTCCTGCCCCGCTCGCGGCGCGCCCGCATCGTCTCGAAGGCGGCCGGCCAACGATGCTTGTTCGACTGGGGTAGCTCAGCACTGCATTGATTGAAGCGGCATCGAGTACGTCGAGGTCGGACGTCATTCCAGTCGCTCGACTAAACGTTGCAGGGTCCAGGCAGGGCGCTAGCCAGCACTTTGAGTACGCGTAGAGAGCCTCGCGAACCTCGCCTCGCTGGACGAGGGCGGACAGTGGTCGATGCGTGGCCGCCACAATGCGTACATCGACGTTGCGGACTGTGTCGCTACCGAGCGGCCACCTTGTCGCCCACCTTCCGCCGATCGACTGAGCAAGTCCAGCGCTCAACACTCTGCCGGTCGCAGGCTTCTCGGCACGCACGACGGGTGCTCGAGGTGACGGATCTCTTCGACGTTCCGCTTGCCATTCGTCCGCAGTGGTTCAGATTTAGCGACTCCATGGCTGTCCTGATTGCTTACGGAACCAACAAGCAGGCCTACTTCGATCTCTTCATGGCGTCGTGCGAGCGCCAGGGCGTGGTGCCGCACATTCTCGGTTGGGGCAAGCCATGGGTGGGATTCGGTCACAAGACTACCGAGACGCGCGACTTCATTCGCGACTTGCCCGACGATGAGGTCGTGGTCTCAGTAGATCCGTTCGACGTTGTGCTACTGGCGCGCCTGGACGAGATCGAGGCCAAGTTTCGCCGCTCGGGCGCGCCATTCGTGTGCGGAGCGCTCAAGCTCGGACCCCTGCTTCGCCTGGTCTACGAACGCGAGTTCAATTTTTCCGGCAGGAGGGTTCCACGCAATCCGACGGGCTACGACTATCTGAATTCCGGAACCTGGATTTCCACGGCAGGGTATGCCCGTCGCCTCATCGACCGCCTGGTCCGCGATTTCGAAATGAGGCCGACGGACATGGACCAAGAGATCCTGACCAGTGTCTACGTCCAGCGTCGGACCGACGTGGAGATAGACTGGGGCTGCGACATCTTTCACAATCTTCTGTTCAAGAACTTCATCACGCGGACCCCGGATCTGAAGGATCTGGAGTTCGCTAACGGCCGCGTGCGGAACGTGGTGACGGGAACGCAGCCATGCATTCTGCACGCCTCAGGGAACGCCTTGATGGAGGACATCGCGAAGCGCCTTGGCTATCCACCGGACGTGGCCCGGCCGACTGAGAACGGCAAGAACTATTTCAAGAAGGCCCTCTTTCACTTCTTGCAGCTTCTTGTTGTCCGTCGGCCAGTACGCCTCATCGATGCCCTGCCCGATGCGCCGGCCGGTTCTGCCAGTCAAACGCCGGGCCCCGCGTAGACGTTGTCACCAAGGGGCCGCAAGTGCATCTTTAGGACGCGCCATGCGACCGATTCAATGTCTGTTTGAAGCGGAGGAAACGTCCCGACTTGGGCTGCCCGAGGCGCTGGCGACGCTCTATGGTGGCGATCTCAGCCTGCCACGCTCGACGCTCTACGCGAACTTCGTCGCTTCGGCGGACGGCGTGGTCGCCCTGCCGGCGGCGGGCGAGTCGGGAGCCGTGATCAGTGGACAGAGCGAGTCCGACCGATTCGTCATGGGGCTCTTACGCGCCTTGGCTGACGCCGTGCTGATTGGCGCTGGTACCTTTCGCGCCGCCGGCGACGATCTCTGGTTGCCAGAGGCAGCCTTTCCCGCTGCCGCCGGGCCTTTCGCGAATCTACGCGCGCGGCTTGGCCTGCGTCCTCGGCCGCTCTTGGTGGTAGTCAGTGCCTCGGGCAACATCGATCCGGCACAACCGGCGCTGCGCGATTGTCTGATCCTCACTACAGCAGGAGGTGAAAGGCGTCTCCAAGGCCAACTGCCCGAGGGTGCCGCGATTGCGGTGATGGGCGAGCAGCCAACCACCTGTCGGACCTGGCTCGACCTCCTACGCGAGCGGGGATTGCAAACCATTCTCAACGAAGGCGGCCCAACGCTCTTCGGTCAGTTGCTTGCCGAAGATCTCGTCGACGAGCTCTTCCTGACGAGGTCGCCGAAGCTCTTTGGCCGCGGGCCGAGCGATGGCCGAAAGTCGCTGATCGCTGGCGTCGATCTCCAAGGCCGCGCCATGGATCTCGTCAGTGTCCGCCGCCACGAATCGCACTTGTTTCTGCGCTACCGCCTGGCGCAGCGATGAGCCGGCAAGAGTTCCTCAGTCGGTCTCGGGCAGCTCTTCGGCCAAGCCAGTTTCGCGGCGGACGAAGTAGTCGACGATCAGGCCTTCTTTCAGCGCACTCTCACAGATCAGCGCCTGCTGGTGGCCAGTCAGCTCGAGCAGTGTGCGCAACATGATGGTGCCCGGCACCACCGTGTCGGCGCGCATGGCACCCACGCCGGGCATGCTCGCGCGCTCGGCGGGCGTGGCCGAGATCAATCGCTGCTCCAGCGCTTGCAGGTTGTCCAAGCTCAGCACGAGGTTGCGCCCCATGCCTTCGCCTTTGCGTCCGCGCGGCTCGGCGACTTTGTCGGGGCCACCTTCGGCCATGCGGGCGACCGCGAGGGCGGTGCCCGACGTGAAGGTGATGAAGTCGAACCCGACTTTGAGCATCTGGCGGACAGCGGGCTGCACGACTGCGCGCACGCGCGTCTCGGCGGTAAGGACGTCGGTGCGATTGGTCAACTGGTCACAGTTGCACATGTCGCGCAGCCGAAGCACGCCCATGCGTAGCGAGGTCGCGAATAAGCACTCCTTCGCGCTGCCGACCAGCGCTTTGATCGATCCGCCACCTACGTCGACCAGTGCGAACTTGCCTTCGCCGACGTCCAGAGCCTGTCGAGCGCCCCAATAGATCAGCGTCGCCTCTTTGACCGGATCCAAAACCTCGACCGCCAGCCCCACCTCGCGTGCGACGGTGTGCACGAAGTCGCTGCCGTTGCGCGCTTCGCGGATGGCGCTGGTGGCGACGGCGACCGTGTGCTCCGGCGCGAAGCCCTCGGCCATCTTTCGTAGCTTCAGCAATCCGTCGAGCCCGCGCTGAAAGGTGGAAAACGGAATGAAGCCTTCGCGCAAGGAATCCTCGCCCAGGCGGACCATTTCTTGCCCGCGGGCCAGCTCGACCAAGCCGCCTTGGCCGTCGGCTTCCGCGACCAACAAGGTAAATGAGTTGGACCCCAGATCGTACGCGGCCACGCGCGGACGATCGCCGCCTTCAGCTGGCGTTGCCTCTCCCCCTCGCAAAAATTTGAAGCTAATCATGAGGCTTGGTTGTACCACTGCCATCGCCCGTCGCGCCCGCCATCAGCCAAGCGATACGATGAAGAAAATCCTGCGCACGAAGACGATCGCTTTCCCGTTCGGCGTGGGTGGCCAGCCAGCGGAAGGATTCTTGCGCGGCCTCTAAGTCACCTGCGAGGAAGGCCGACTCGCCAAGTAAGCGGCGACATTCTTTCGCGAAGAGTGCGTCGAGAGGAACGCGTTTGTCGGTCGCATCGCCGCCGCACGCCTCGCCGAGGACGCCGACCGCCAGCGCAGGGTCGCGCGGTGCCAATTGTCGGCCGACAAGATAGGGGCCGAGTGCTTCATCCGGAAACTGATGCGCAAATTCGGTAAGCAAATAGACGACGAGTCGCGCATCCAGCGGTCGGCCACGCTCGTCGCCAAAGAGAACACGCCCAAGAGTTTTTTGTGCTACCTCGTCAAGCAGGGCTCGCTCTCTGGCTTCGCCAGTACGAATGTCGCCGTCGTCCGTGGCTAGTCTTTCCACGTTCGTCAGGACCGTATGCAGGTCGTCGAATCGCTCGGCATTGAAGAGGATGGTTGCTTCCAGGTAAGCAGCCCGGACGCGCAACGGTCGCGTCAGGGTACCCGTGGCGCGTGTCTCGGTAAGCGTCGTCAGCGCCTGCTCGCTCTGTCCGGCTGCCATTTGTGCCTCCGCCAGATCCAGTCGGTAGGTCGGCTCGTTGGGATCGTCGCTGCACGCGCTAGCCAATAGCGAGATGGCATCGGTCGGCGCCGTGGCCCACATCGAATGCGCCTCCGAAACACGTGCCGCGAGCTCGCGCGCGCAAACTTTTTGGAAGATGGCCGGCCGACGGAAGGTCTCTTCGGCCTCGGCGCGACTGTCCGCATCGATGGGCAAGCGCGCGAGAAAGGCGCGCCACTGGGACTCGAGCGACGGCAAGTCGTGCCCGTAGACACGTTGGAAGTCGCCCGCCGATCGGTAAAGAGCGCGCAGCTTTTCCGCACCGTAGTTTTCAAGAAGATAGCGACAAAAGGATCCGACGATGGTGTAAGCACGCGGACCCGATTCGAAGGTAAAGCCGCTGCCGAGCGAGCGACGCAGATCCGGCGCAAGATCGAGCGCGAGGAGGGCGGCGGCTTCTTCGTGCGTGGTGGCGCGGCCATCGGGATCGTCGAAGTCGGCCGCTTCGGCGAGCCCCTCGACGAGGCCGCTGGCCAGCGTCGGCCACGGAATCGGGCCGTGAAAATGCCACGCCAGCGAAACGCCGAACAGTCGATCGCCGAAGGCCGAAGCGAACACGTGCGCCAGCTCGTGGCGTAGCCGCTGCGCTGGAAAACGGTCAGCTTGCACGAAGATTTCGCTCGACCACGGTCGCGCAAAAAGGGTGGTCGCTGCGCCGACGGAATCCTTCTTCGCCGAGGCGGAGGGAAAGCGGTAGACGCTCACAGGCAAGCGTGGCTCGACTCCTAGGAGCTTCTGCAGTTGGAAGTAGCGGAACTCCAAATCCTGCATGGCGAGCGCAATGTCGCCGTCGCCCTCAGCGGCGCGGTCGCTATGCAGAACGAAGTGCGCAGAGCGCGTCTCCCGCGGCAGGATCTTGGCCAAGTCGGCGCGTCGAGTGTGAAAGCCGAGAGGGCCGCGGGCTTCGTACCAGGCGAGCGAGCCGGCGAGCAAGAGCACGACAAGGACAAGGCGTGGCTTCAGCAGATCGCGCGCCGGCTGCCGTTGCGCTTCGGTCGAGCCGCGACACAGCCAATCGGCTGTGGCGATGGCGGCGGCCATCCAGGTGGCGTTGGCCAGGCGGTACCACACGAGCCGCATGGGCGGGCGCAGCGCTTCATCGTAAATAGGGCCGGGAAAAAAGCCCGCGAACGGATCGAAGGCGAAGACCGCCGGATCGCTGTAAAGGCGCCACAGAGCCCAGGCGACCGACAGGAAGGGCAGCGCAAGGGCCGCCGCGCGGCTGAAGCGTCCGCGAACGAAGGAGGCGACCACGGCGCCGGCTCCCGCCGCATACGCCCCGGTGCACGCCGGCAGAAGCGCAAAAAACGCCAGGCCCGCTTGCAAGTTGCAATTGCGCACTCGCAAGGCGTTTGCCAGCGATAGCAGTAGCGGAAGGGCAAGCACGACCCACGTGGCGACGACGGCTTCGCCGGCGGCACGCACGGGTGAAAGTTCCCGGTTGGTGCGTCGGCCGCCCGCGACGGTGCCGTGGCCGATGTCCACGCCGGCCAGAGCGGCGGCCAGACCCACGGCGAACGAAAAGTCGTAGCCGAGCAGATTGAACAGCGGCACAGCGTTGAGCAGCGCCGCAAGCAGGGCGAGAAACCCCGCCCAGAAGAAGATGCGCCAGCCGTAACGAATGTTGATCCAGGCCAGCGTGCGTG
>CAZTTW010000104.1:0-9559 GCA_964616265.1 uncultured Myxococcales bacterium
GGCCGAAAGCTCGGCACGGGCCACACCACGGTGCCCAGAAATCCACCAAGACGATACCGCTCTTGACGGTTTCCTTGAACGTTTCTTCAGTAAGAGATGTAGGTGCCATTGTCACTCTCTCCTGACTGTTTAGAATCCGCAGGACGGCGAAAGTTTCACGACGTGGACGCAAGCGGGAAAAACAGCAGAAATTCCGCACCGTGGTCGTGCCCATCGGCGCCCGGGTCACAATTGCGGGTTTCGATATAGCCGCCGTGCTCGTCCATCAAGCGACTGGCGATGGACAGTCCCAACCCAGTCCCATCGGCGCGGGTGGAGAAAAAGGGATCGAAGATGCGCTCGCGGTCGGCCTCCGCAATTCCAGGCCCCTCGTCGAGTACCGCCACCGTCGCAAATCGGCCATGTGGCATGCGCTGCTCACCGCCGCGCACTTTCACGACACCACTCTCTGGTGTGAATTGCACGGCGTTGAGCAACACATTCAGGAGTACTTGAGTCAGCTTGTCGATGTCGCCGGTGATGACACGACCCGGGCTCGGCATTTCCACCTGCAAGGCCACGTGACGGACGTCGGCCTGAGGCCTTACCAGGGCCACGGCTCGGTCGACGGCCTGGGATAAGTCGATGTCCGTCATGGCCAAGCTGCCCGGCCGCGCAAACGAAAGGAAGCGTTCGAGCAGAGCCGCCAAGCGATCGATCTCCTTTTGCAGGATGACAACCATCTTCCTTCGCGGCGACGTCTCGGCAATCTCGTCGGCGATGATGGCGGACGACGCCTTCAGGGACGCCAGCGGGTTCTTGATTTCATGGGCCAGGCCCGCGGTCAGCTCGGCCAGCGCTTGCAACCGGCCGGCGCGCACCAGCTGCTGCTCCATGGCCTGCATTTCCACGATTTTCTGTTCGACGTCGCGACGAGCCCGGCGCTCCTTTTCCACCAGCAGCCCCGTCACCACAGCGACGGCATTGTAGAGGACCAATTCCAAGACCTTGTTCGCGGTGCCGGTGGGGTCGGCGTGAATCATGCCGTGGTGATGGGCGTGCGGACCGGTCAGCCAGAACGCGTGCGGAAGGTAGAGCAAGGACACCACCGCCGAGGTCAGCAGGGCACTTCGCAACCCGAACAAGAAGGCACTGACGATGATGGGAATGTAGTAAAGCCGGCGAAGCACGTCGTGCAGCCAGTCGTAGGTTCCCGGCGTCCCGAAATGCGCCGCCGTGATGGCAACGACGGGCAGCCAAATGAGCAGCAGAGCACGCGGGGAAATCACCCACGGCAAAGACAGGCGCCCCTTCATGCCTTGCCCTTGGCCGGTATCTCGAACTTCTGCATGCGGTAGAGCAGGATGTGGCGCGGGATACGCAGGAAGCGCGCGGTCGAGCTCTGGTTGAAATCGTTCATCTCCAGCGCCCGTACGAGGATCGCGCGTTCGAGATCGACCAGAGACACGCCTTCTGCTGGCAGCTCGATGCGGTCGAGTGAAAGACGGGCGTGCTCGGCGGCAGCGGACGACGGCGCCGTCAGGAACTCGTCGGAGAACACCGGCTCCTCGGCCAGCAAAGCAGCACGCTGGCAGACGTTCTCCAGCTCGCGCACGTTGCCGGGCCACGGCATGGCCACTAGCTTTTCCGCCGTCGCCAGAGGGATGCGCCACTCGCGACCGCCGCTGTGGCGGGAAAGGAAGTGCCGAGCCAGCGGCAAGATGTCTTCCTTGCGCTCGCGCAGGGGCGGAATGACGAGCGGAACAACATTCAAGCGGTAGTAGAGATCCTGACGAAATTGCCCCGCCCGCACACGCTCTTCCAGCGTCTGGTTGGTCGCCACCAAAATTCGCACGTTGACCGCGATCGAGCGCTCGCTGCCCACCGGCTCAAGGACCTTTTCTTGGAGCACGCGCAAGAGGCGTGTCTGCAAGTCGAGCGGCAGCTCGGCGATTTCGTCGAGAAAGAGCGTTCCCTTGTCTGCTTGTACGAAGCGGCCGCGGCGGTCGGCGGTGGCGCCGGTGAAAGCGCCTTTGCTGTGGCCGAAAAGCTCGGATTCGAGCAGGTCGCGCGGAATCGCACCGCAGTTGATCGCCACGAAAGCAGCGTCGCGCCGGGGGCTGGCGGCATGAATCCGCCGTGCCAGTAGCTCCTTGCCCGTTCCGCTTTCTCCCTGAATCAGAATGGTCGCGTCCGACGCGGCCACTTTCTCCGCCAGGGCGACCACCTCGGCCATGGGCTGCGATGCAAACACGAGGGTCTTGCCCTGGCTGGCGCCGCCACGCAGCTCGCCCACTTCCCAGCGCAAGCGCGCGTGTTCGAGCGCGCGCCGCACGGTCAGCTTGAAGTGGTCCCGGTCGCACGGCTTGGGTAGAAAGTCGAACGCACCGGCTTTCATGGCGGCGACGGCGGTGGCCATATCGCCAAACGCGGTGGCCACGATGACGAGCAGATTGGGATCCAGTCCGTGCGCCTTCTTGAGCAAGGTCAAGCCGTCGAGCCCCGGCATTTTGAGATCCGTCACCATCACCGGAAAGCGCGTCGACTGCAGCCGCTCGAAGGCTTCGTTGCCATTCGTGGCCCGCACCACCTCGTAGCCTTCCTCTTCCAGCAGGAAGGCCATGATTTCCAGGAAGCTGCCATCGTCATCCACCAAGAGCACGCGCTCTTGCCCCGGCAGCGTCGACGCTGCGGCCGAGGGTGCCTCGCCATTCTTCGTCATTTGACGCCGAATCATGGCACAAGACCGACGGCCGGCCCTGCCCTACTTGAACGCCCCAAGGAGCCGGCCGCGGGCGATGCTTTCCTTCATCGGCTTGTGCAGGACGATCTTCTTTCCGGCTTCGCGCCCGTGCTGGTAGGCGGGAGTCAGGCGTATGCCGATGCCGCCACCGCCCGTTCGCCGCGGGTAGCGCTGGTGCATGAAGCCTTCCAGACCGGGGTCGCCTATCCAGATCAAGCCTTCGCGTTGGTCCTCTTTCGCACCCGCCTTCAGCTTCTCGTTGAAACCGCTCATCACGCCCACCTGAAAGCGGCGGCGTTCCTTGTCGCTGGTGATGCTGTGCTGGCGCTTGTGCTCCCGCCAAAGGCGCTCGGCCGTTTCCAGCAAAAATGCGTAGACGTAGGAGGCGACTTCCAGATTGGGCAACGTCCCGCACAGCTCGAGCACGCGTCCGCTGCGGCCTTCGCTGGCGACGTACGATGGCACCCAGATGGACTCGACGAAAAAGTGCTGCGCCAAGAGGCCCGCCAGCACGTGCTCGGCCGAGTCTACCCGCCGACGAGGCACGCCGAGGTGGACAAAAGCGTAGCCGTCGTTCGCCGCTGCCACCTTCGCGTCGATGTTGTGCTTGAGCATCAAGCGATGGGCCGTCTTCATGGCCGCCTCGGCCTCGTGCACGTTCGGGCTCTCGGCCAGCGCGAGCAAGCGCGCGATTCGTCGCAACACCGGATTGCCGCTTTCGGCGCCGGCTGGCGCCGCCGGCATCCCGCTGGCGCGCGCATCGATGCCAAAGCGCTGACACACGTCCTCGAAGGCGGGGCCGTGCGCCGCCTGGTCGTAGATTTTGAGGTTCTCGTGGACAAACTGGTGTGCCATCTCGTGCTTCAGCACTTCGCGCACCACCGTCCACGGTTTTTCAAAAACGAGCAGGCGGTCGATCGAAAGGGTTCGCGTGGCGGGATTCCACTGCCCGAGGCGGCTGCCCACGTCGGAGAGCGCAAGCACCGGCGGACGCAGTCGCCCGCGGAAGTGGTTTGCGTTGAACTCGCGCCAGGTCTCGGAGAGCTCGCGGACGAGCGCCGCCGCCAGATCCGCTTCTAGGATTCGCTGCATCGGTTTTCCATTCTGCCACGCCGTTGATCCAATCTTCAGCGCGGAAGATCAAGCCTGGATCGCGGAACTCTTTTCAGTAGGGTGCACGGCCATGGCTGAGGTCACGTTCGAGTCCTGGTTAGCAAAAGCCCATCCGACGATTCCCGCGCAGGGAGTCGCCGCCGTCCTGCGTTTGACGGAGGAAGGCGCGACCGTCCCGTTCATCGCGCGCTACCGCAAGGAGCAAACCGGCGCGCTCGACGAAGTGGCCATTCGCGCCGTGATCGACGGCAAGGAGACTTGGGATAGCGTCCTCAAGCGACAGAAGTTCATCGTCGAAGAGGTCGAGCGACAGGGCAAGCTGACCGACGAGCTGCGCGCCAAGCTGACGAGCACGTACGACCTGGCCGCCCTGGAGGACCTGTACCTGCCGTACAAGCAAAAGCGCAAGACCAAGGCCGTCATTGCCAAGGAAGCGGGCTTGGAACCGCTGGCCAACTGGCTTTGGGACTGCGCGCACGGCGTGCTTGCCGCGGGCGAAACACCGGATAGCAAGGCGAGCGCCTTCATCGACGAAGAGAAAAAGGTTCCCGACGCCGACGCGGCCTTGGCCGGCGCCGTCGAAATCCTCATCGAGCGCCTGTCCGAAGACGCCAGCCTGCGCGCCGAGACCCGGAGCCGCTACATGAAGGAAGGCCTTGCCAAGACTGCCAAGGGCGAAAAGGCCAAGACCCCGAGCAAGTTCGAGAACTACTTCAGCTACGAGGAGCGCGTGTCCGAGCTGCTCAAGCCCGAGAGCTCGCACCGCTACCTGGCCATGCGCCGGGGCTGGATGGAGGAAGAGCTGACCTTGCACCTCGGCGGACCGACGCCGCCCGCACCTGCCGACGCCGACGCGGCCGCCAAGCTCAAACTTCCCGTGGATCCGCTGGCCGAGGAGCTTCTTCACAGGTTCGAGGCCGCCGCGTGCACGGTGCCCGACTTCGCCGGGGCGCCGCTCATGAAGAAAGCCGCGCGCTTCGCCTTGCGCGCGCACGTGGTGCCCGCCATCGAAAACGAAGTGCACAAGGCGCTGCGTGAGGTGGCCGACGAAGCCGCGATTCACGTCTTCGCCGAGAACGTCCGCAAGCTGCTGCTGTCGGCACCCTTCGGCCCCAAGGCCGTGCTGGGCGTCGATCCCGGCTTGCGCACCGGCTGCAAGATGGCGGTCGTCGACGATGCCGGCAAGTACATCGGCAGCACGGTCATGCACCTCGAAAGCGATGGCGCGCGCAGCGGGGCTGGAGCGCCGTTGGTCGCGCTGGTGCAAAAAGGCGGTATTCGCGCCATCGCCGTCGGAAACGGCACGGCGGGCCGCGAAACCGAGTCCTTCATCCGCGACGCCATGGACGCCGCCGGCGTGAAGGTACCCGTGGTCATGGTCAGCGAATCGGGCGCCAGCGTATACAGCGCCAGCGACGTTGCCCGCGAAGAATTCCCGGATCTCGACCTCACCATCCGCGGCGCCATCTCCATCGCCCGCCGTTTGCAAGACCCTCTGGCCGAGCTGGTCAAGGTGGATCCCAAGAGCATCGGAGTCGGCCAATACCAGCACGACGTCTCGCCGACGGCGCTGCAAAAGAGCCTGGATGCCGTCGTGGATTCCTGCGTGAACCAAGTCGGCGTCAACCTCAATACGGCGTCCTATCACTTGCTCGCGCACGTCTCGGGCATCGGACCCGCGCTGGCCAAGAGCATCGTCGAGTACCGCGGCAAGAAAGGCATCTTCCGTTCGCGCAAGGCCCTGCTGGAGGTCCCGCGCTTCTCCGCCAAGGTCTTCGAGCAGGCTGCCGGCTTTCTGCGCATTTCCGAGGCGGAGCATCCGCTCGACAACACCGGCGTCCACCCCGAGCGCTACGGCTCCCTGGAGAGACTGGCCGAGCGCTTGGGCGTCCCGGTCGCCGGGCTTCTCGGCGCCGGCGTGCAGTTGGTGAAGAAGGCCAAGGACCTGGAGCAAGAGCTCGGCGCGTTCACCTTCGCCGACGTGGTCAAGGAGCTGGAAAAGCCGGGCCGCGATCCGCGCGAGTCCTTCGTGCCCTTCTCGTACCGCCAGGACATCCACACTCTGAACGATCTGCAGCTCGGCATGGTCTGCCCGGGGATCGTCACCAACGTCACCAACTTCGGCGCCTTCGTCGACATCGGCGTGCACCAAGACGGCCTCGTGCACATTTCCCAGCTCGCCGACAAGTTCGTCAAAGATCCGCGCGAGGTGGTCAGCCCCGGCGACCGTGTGAGCGTCCGCGTGCTCGACGTGAAGCTCGACAAGCAACAGATCGCCCTGTCGATGCGTTCAGGATCGGGCGGCGACGTGAGCCGTGGCCCGCGGCCGGCCGACCAAGACCGTCGCGGCAGCGGCGGCCCCAACCGCGGCGGAGGCCCGCGCCCGCCCATGGCACCCCCGCCGCAACCCAAGAGCCCGTTCAATAACCCGTTCGCCGGGCTGGGCAAGCTGCGCGGGAAGTAGGCGCGCCCCGCGCTGTGATTGGCAATCCATGGGAGAATAGGCGTCTCTCCCATGGGACGGTGGCAAAGACATGGCAATTGCGGCCTCACCGCAGTCGTTGCACTCTGCCTCGCCCGCAGTAGCCTCGCGGCCGAAGAGCCCTCGCCCTTCGCTTCGCGGCCACCACCTCCTGCAACAATCCGCTACTGGGAGCTTTGGCTTCCGACGGAGTACCCGCAAAAGAGATTCTGCTATCCCGAGAATTGTGTCCACAGCCCAAACGCCATGGCGATGCTTCAACAGCTTGTCAAAAGCACGGATACTGGAGACCCGAACAGAAGCCAATACCTGGTCGCACTTGCGTTGTTCTACAAGGATCAGCTGGACGCGTTTCAGCGTGAGGTCGATCAGGTCGTCCAAGTGCCAAGCGAAGTGACCCCGTCTTATCGCCCGAGGCTCGCGAGAACGCGACGCGCCGACGAGAAGAGCATCCTTTCGCTCTACTCGCCGACCGTCCAATACCTCACCGAGGCATCCCGCGACCTGCGCTACCCACGTCGTGAGGATGCCTTCATCGCCCTCGTCCAAACCCACCTCACCATGGGCAACTACCTGCAGGCCAAGGTCGCCGTGCAGGCACTCGGCAACGTCTTTCCGCGCTCACGGTACCTGCCCTACCTTGAGCTTCGACTCGCCGACCTCGAAGCCAGAGACGGGAAGTACGACGCCGCCCGCACGCGCTACCTGGCCATCCGGCGCTCCGACGATCCCTTCGCATCGGCCCTGGCCCTCTACCAATTTGCCTGGCTTGAGATTGGCGAAGGCGAGCGGCAAGCCGCCGTCCGCCTCTTGCTTGAAGCAGAAGCGATGTGCAAGAAAAGCGCCCCTGTTCTTCCAGCCCACTCTATTTCAGAAGCGATTTGGCAAGACCTGCTGTCCGAGAACCTTCTCGACGCTTTCGTTGCCGCGCATTCTGTGGGCCAGTCAGTACCATGATTGCAGCGGGCGCGATTGTGCGCCGCCCGAGCTCTCAGAACTGGCTGAAGAACTTCCAGACTTCGGCGGGTCCCCAGCTGCCGGCGGACTGACCGGTGTCCGGGAACGGAGTGTGGTCGCCATTGAAGGAGCAGAACTCGAGCGGATAGCCCGCCTTGCAGCCGGCCTCGTTGGTGCAGACGTGTGCACCGCTGGTCACCGACGTCGGCGTAGCCCAGGTGCAGCCGTTAGCCGTGGCGAAAGTCTGCGCCAAGCTCACGCCCCCGTTGTAGTTCAGCACCGAGTCGTGGGTTCCGTGGGACGCATAGAAACCGACCGGCGTCGTCGGTTTGCAGCTTCCGCTCATCTGGGCACCCGAGTAGATGGCGATCGCGCGCACGCCCCAGGTTGCGGTCCCCGTCCCGCCCAGGGGCCGCTCGCAGCCGACTTCGTAGGACATGCTCGCGCCGTAGCTCCAGCCGGTCGCATAGATGTGATTCGTGTCGACGCAGAAGTTCTCTTCGACCTGTTTCACGACGGCATCCATCAGCGCCATGTCCTGACCGCTTGGGTTCGGCCATCCGCAGTTCGAGTCGCCAACCGTGGTCGCCGAACAGGGCGCGCCGTTCTTCTGCCCGTTGGGCGCGGCGAAGATCGCGGTGTTCTTGGACTCGGGCAACAGACCGTAGTACTGCCAGTTGTACATCTGGACGTCGTTGCCATCACGCGCGTGGATGGTGACGACCAGTGTGTACGGCTTGCTGTTGTCGTAGTTGGTCGGCACGTTGAGGACGTAACGCCGCTGCAAGTTGGCCGCCGTAATCGGAATGGTCGTGCCGTTGTTGTACTGACTGCTCGTGATAGCGGTGGGCGGCTTGCCGCAGCCGGCACTTCGCCCGACGGTCCCGGTGCCGCCATCGATGCCGCTGCTGGTGCTGCCACCTGCGCCGCTGCCGCCGGTCCCCGAGGCGACGGGCGTGCTCGATCCGCCGGTGCTCTTCGTGCCTCCGTCGCTGGCTCCGCCCACGCCGCCGGTGGCGATTTTGCCGCCCGATCCGGTCGTGCCTCCATCTACGACGCCGCCCGAACCCCCGCTCGTTCCCCCACTCGAAACGACGCCACCGCTTCCAGTTTTTCCGCCGCTTTGGCTGGCGCCGCCCGTCGACGTCGTAGCACCGCCGGTTGCAGCTCCGCCCGTCGAGGAAGGGCTCCCGCCGTTGCCGCCTTGCTGGGAACTAGAACAGGCGAGCGCGAGTGAGCCCAAAAGGAGGAAACAAACACTGCCTAGATTGAATGATCGGCTGTGCATCGGGACTCCTGCAAGTGGAAGAGATTGAGCGCCGGGCCGGCAAAAGGTCCGACTCACCAATAGGCAGTGTCCTGAACCCGTCATTTTCGGCTCGCGAAAAGGAGGCTGGCGAAAAGCCGACATCGAGATTAGACGCGGAAGGCGCGGACAGACAGCGGCCAGGCAATTAGGCGCTCGCTAGCTCCTCCCCACGCGCGCTCGAGCTTAGGGAGAATCGCCTCGAGAGCGTCGGCGCCGTGGGCGGCCTGGTAGTACTTGCGCGGCGACCAAGTGCCGAGGTACCCCACCAACTGCTCGAGGCTCCAGCCCAGCTCCAGCATCAGCGACGGCGCCGGAATTTCCTCGAAAGGAACCTGGATCGTCCGATAGCCGTTCTCGACAAGGCGTCGCTCCGGATCCCAGAAAGGACCCAGCATGTCCTCATAGTACTCGGTGACGACGGCGTCGATTTCGGGCGTGATCGCCGTGAGCCCATAGCACCAGACCGCGAGACGCCCGTCGGGCACGCAAATGCGGCGAACCTCGCGGAAGAATGCCGGGCGATCGAACCAGTGGAACGCCTGAGCGACCGAGATCAGGTCGGCACTCGCCGGCTCAACGCCGGTCGCCTCTGCCCTTCCCACTCGGTACTCCACGCCCGGGGCGGCGGTCGCGCTCGCAATCTGCTGCGCGCTCGGATCGACGCCGATCACGCGGCCGAAGTGGGCCGCCAGCGCCGCCGCTGCCTGTCCGTTCCCCGTTCCGACGTCAACCGCCAACCGGCGGCGCGGCGGCAGAGAGGCGACCCAGGCAAACAGCTCCTGTGGGTAGTGGGGTCGAAACTGCGCGTACTGCGCGGCCTGAGCCGAGAAGAGATCCTTGAAATCCATGCGGTCAGCCTTTGTTCGAAACCCCTTCCGTTGAGATGTGCAATTCCCATCACGGGTGACACCCCGGATGGTTCGCGAGATCGATCCGTCCACACAGCTCTAACGCGCATGGCGGTAGCCAGCTAGTT
>CAZTTW010000105.1:0-9525 GCA_964616265.1 uncultured Myxococcales bacterium
TCGATGGCCGATGCGGGAAACAGCGGCAAGACGAGCAAGGCGATTTCGTAGCCGATCTCGTCGACGAGACTGCCTTACGCCACACCCATCACGAGATTGTCGCGCGTGATGAGCGCGTCGTAACCGCGGTAGCCGAGAATGCTGTCGATCTCGTCGCTTTGTTTGCCGGCGAGCTTGCGACAGGCATCGGCGTCGTAGTTGACCATTCCACGGCCACGCACCCGGCCACTGCCGTCGTGGATTTCGACCACGTCGCCTTTGTCAAAGGTGCCCTCGACGGCCGTGACCCCGACGGGAAGAAGAGACGCCTTGCCTTTCTCCAGCGCTCGCAGCGCGCCTTCGTTGAGCACCAGCACGCCGAACTTCGGGCTTGCGACCGCGATGTAGCGCAAGCGCGCGCGCCGGCGGTCGGGTGTGGGAACGAGCGTTCCCACGTCGTCGCCGGCTAGAATTTTCGCCAAAATGTCCGGCTCTTCGCCGTTGGCGATGACCACCGACGTGCCCTCGCCGGTGGCCAGCCGTGCCGCCTCGAGCTTGCTCAGCATGCCGCCCGTGCCACCGCTCGAAGAGCCGGACGCGCGGCCGAGAGCCGCATCGTCGATGTCTTCCAGCATGGCAATGCGCTGGGCGCTCGGATCGCTTTTCGGGTTGGCGGTGAAAAGTCCGTCGACATTGGTGAGCAGCACGAGCAAATCGGCAGCGAGCGCGACCGCCACCCGCGCCGCGAGGCCGTCGTTGTCACCAAAAACTCGGGTGGGCGGTGCGCTTCCCTGACGACGCTGGTATTCCACCAGCTCGCGGATGCTCACGCTGTCGTTTTCGTTGAGCACCGGCACGGCATTAAGTTCGAGCAGGCGCATCAGCGTCGTGCGCACGCACAGCGCGCGGTCGCGATCGCCCAAATCTTCTTGCGTGAGAAGGACCTGCGCCGCCAGCACCCCCTGCTTGGCAAACGCGTCGGCGTAGGCCGCCATCAGATGCCCCTGGCCGACCGCCGCGCAGGCCTGCCGCAGGCCGAGCGAGCGAGGACGCTGGCGCAATCCCAAGAGCCGCATGCCCATGCCGACCGCCCCCGACGTCACCAGTACCACGTCGCGCCCGGCTTTGCGCTCTTGCGCCAGCCCGTGAACGAGATTCGCCACGCGCGCGACGGCGAGCTCGGAATCTTCCGTGGTCACCACGTGGGTGCCGACCTTCACCACCAGGCGGTGGGCCTCGCGCAAAACGAGGCGCTGGTTTGCTTGCTGACTCATGCGGGACCGCACTTTACCTTGAGCGCGCTTCGTGTGGTAATGCGCCCGTGACTATCCTCGAAGCAAACAAGACGTTGGGTGTGATCGGCTGTGGCACGATGGGCGAAGCCATCGTTAGCGGCCTTCTACGTTCGGGCGCGCTTGCGCCGAACCAAATCTTCGCCAGCGACGCGCGCGCCGACGTGGCGAGCGCACTTGCCAGCAAGCACGGCATTCGCAGCGGGACCGACAATGTGGCCGTAGCCAAGGGCTGCGACGCGGCCCTCGTGTGCGTGAAGCCGTACCAGCTTGGCGCCGTGCTCGACAACGATGGCATGCGCGGCGCCTTGGCGAGCAAGACCGTCATCAGCATCGCGGCCGGAGTTCGCTTGGAAAAGCTCTACGGCTTTCTTCCCCAAAGCCTCCTCATCCGCGCGATGCCCAACATGCCGGCCCTCATCGGCGAGGGCATGGCCGGTCTGGCGCGCGGCAAGGGCGTCACCACCGAGCAAATGGCGTTCGCCTTGGCGCTCTTCGCTTCGGTCGGCAAATCGCAAGAGGTGGACGAGGCGCACATGGACATCGTTACCGCGCTGGCCGGCAGTGGGCCGGCCTTCGTGTTCGTCATGATCGACGCGTTGGCCGACGGCGCGGTTCGACTGGGCCTGCGCCGTGATGCCGCGGTCGCCATGGCCGCGCAGATGGTTCAAGGCGCCGCGCGCGCCGTGCTGCATACCGGTACCCACCCGGCGGTGCTCAAAGATCAAGTCACGACACCTGGCGGCTGCACCATCGCGGGCCTGGGCGTCATGGAAGATGGCAAGATCCGCTCCGTCCTGGCTCGGACCATCGAAGAGACGGCACGCGTAGCCGGCAAGCTCGGGTAGGAGAGAGCACAGAGGGGGAAGAGGGCGCAGAGAATCTTCCTGACCCCTGGGCCATCCAACTGAGCATGACCATTAGGCCTATCGCGCAGATTGTTCTTCCCCAGCCAACGGTCGAGGGCGCAGGCGTTCAGCTGATGCGCAGTATCGGAACGCGCCAATTGACCAACTTGGATCCGTTCCTCTTGCTGGATCACTTCGAGTCATCGGCGCCGGCCGACTATCGCGCGGGATTTCCATTTCACCCGCATCGGGGAATCGAAACGGTAACTATCTTGCGCGCGGGCCAGATCCGCCATGGCGATTCACTCGGTCACAAGGGTGTGATCCAAGGCGGCGACATCCAGTGGATGACGTCGGGCTCGGGCATCTTGCACGAGGAGATGCCGGTCGTGCAGCCCGAGGGAATTTCAGGGCTGCAATTGTGGCTCAATCTACCCGCCCGAGAAAAGATGACCCGGCCAAGATACCGCGACTTGCGCGCCGACAAACTGGAGTCGCGCGTGACCGACGACGGCGCTCGACTGCGGGTAATCGCTGGTGAGGCCGACGGCGGCCGCAGCAAGGGTCCGGTGGATGGGCTGTCGGTTTCGCCGAAGTTCGTCGATGTTCAGCTCGCGCCGGGCGCTCTCTTCCGCGAAGACGTGCCGGCGGGCCACACCGCATTCGCCTACGTGGACCGAGGCCGAATCGAGTTTGGTACGGGCGATAGTGCCCAGACCATCGACGGGCCGGCGCTCGTCGTGTTCGGCGACGGGGACTTCGTCCGAGCACGCGGCACCGGCAAGGGCGGCCGCTTCTTGTTAGCAGCGGCGCGTCCCCTCAATGAGCCCGTCGCACGCTATGGACCCTTCGTGATGAATACCCGCGAGGAGATCGAGCAAACGTTGGACGAGCTTCGCAGCGGTCGCTTTATTCGCGAAGAAGCGGCCGACGCGTAGCCCGCATTATTCATGAGCGCACCAGTTGAATATCGCGCGGGCTAGGAAACGCGTGGGGAGCCGCCAAGCTTTGCGCGGCGCGGACAGGGTTTCCAAGCCTACTAATCCGCCATCGCCAAGGAGCTGAATGCGGTCTGTTCGGCGAAGCTCGTCGGCATCACCATCGTCGTGGACGATGCGGGCTAGGACGTTGCGCGTGCGTGGGCACTTGGCTTGCGCGATCGTGGCGCTCGTCGCGTGCGCTTGCCGGGCATCGGCGCCCAAAGAGCCTGCCGCGGAGGTGACCGGGCGAGCGGTATTCGACGCGGGGTTCGCGGGCGTTTTTCCCGCCAGCGCGGCGCCGTTCGCAGCAGAGGGTCCGATGACGTTCGGTCCCGGCTTCGCTCGCCGAGTCTACCGCACAGACAAGAAACGTGTGGAGATCACCGTGGCGCGCCTGGGAAAAGAGCCGGGCGCATACGAACGCTGGCTAGCAAACTCCGCCGATTATCCGCAGGCGCCCCTGCCGTCTGAAGCCAATGGCTTCTTCACCTGCTCCGCAAGCGACCGCATCGCGGGCTGTGACCTTCACATCCAAACGCGTTCCGGATTTCACGTGGAGATCATGGGAGACGGCCACGTTTCGCGCGATGAGCTGATCGCGCTACTGAGCCATCTTCGTTTGGCCGACTTGTCCGACTCTTTCCCACCTCTCCTGTGAGATCCCTTTTCAGTTTTCAAGCTCGGCCGTGTCTGTCTCTACTGGAAAGAGAGGGATCTCATGACACGTTTCGTTGCCTACACCACACTTGCAGCGTCACTGACTGTTGGCCTTGTCGCGTGCCAGCCCAAGGACGAAGCCGGATCGGAATTTGCCACCGGCGTTCCGCGCTCGAGCACGGTGGCCATGTCCGTTCCTGGCTCGAATGCCCAAGCGCTGACCGTCGAGACGGGCACCTACGCTTTGCTCGGACAGACCGCCGAGTGGTACACCACGACGCGCGCCGTGACCGGTGTCGTGAACGGCGCTGCGCTCACCGTCGGAGCGTTGGTCCGGCTCGTCACGGACTATCCGGCCACGACCGTCACGGCAGACACGGCGGTGTGGGGACCGTGGCAAGGACCCCTGGATCCTGTGGAATGGAAGATCACAGTCACGCGAACCGCGCCTCATCTGTACGCGTACAAATTCGAGGGCCGTGACAAGCACGACCAGGCAGCAGCGTTCGTGACTGTGCTTTCCGGCACGCATGCGCCCGGCCTCGATGCGAAGGGCCTTGAAATGGAAGGCTTCGGGAGCGGCACCTTTACTTTGGATTGGGATGCGCGCGCGACGTTGCCTCAGTCCGACGGCAACGTCGGCACTGCCAACTACGTCTACAGCCACGTCGGCCCCGCCGAGGTCGTGACCATCTCGGCCAAGTTCCGCCAGGTCAAGGACGATAAGCAACCTGGCAGGCTCGTCGATGTAGACTACGCCTTCGTTCAAAATCCCGGCGCAGACGGCAGCATGGACTTTCTTTACAACGTTCCCGCAAGTACAAGCTTGGCCGGCGGCCTGGGCAAAGTGCGCAGCCGTTGGCTGTGGACGGGCGAAGGACGGTCGGACGTGTTAGCCACCGCCACCGACAGTACCCTGACCTACACACTCAGCGAATGCTGGGATGCCACCTATGCCAGCGTGTACAAGTCGGTTCCACTGTCAACGAGTGCCACCGACAACTACGGAAGTGAGTCGAGCTGCGCCTTCAGTCCGGCGCAATACTCGTCGCTTTAGCAACTATGGCTGGCCGCCAGACCCCAACGTTTCAGGTCATTCCAGGCGAAAAGGGCCTGGCGGCCAACGATCCGCGCGCTGCCTTGCGCGAGCTCTACGAAAAGTACGGCGCGAGCGTCCACGGCCGCTGCGCCTACATCCTCAAGGATCGCAGTAAAGCCGAGGATGCCATGCAGGACGTTTTCGCCAAGGCGCTCACTCACTTGTCGGGCTTTCGCGCCGAGGCTTCGCCACTGACTTGGCTCATCAAGATCGCCACGCACCATTGTCTCAACGTTTTGCGCGCCGACAGAGCCGCCTGGCACGAACGCTACGAACGCGAATCGAGGGCAAGAGGCGGCAGCGATCCTGGGCCACAGGTGTTTGAAATGCGCGAAATGGTCGCCAAAATGCTGTCGCTCGTGGATCAGGAAACGCAAGCGGTGGCCATCCACTACCACGTCGATGAAATGACTTTGGAAGAGATCGCTGCCTTGCTCGGTCGGTCCGTTCCGACTGTGCGCAAACGACTGGGCGAGTTCGCCGCGGTTTGCGGCAGGGAGTTTTCGCCATGACCATCGTTGAGGATCGCCAAGGATCGTCGAACCACATGGGCGAGCTGACGCTTCGTCGCTATCGCGCCGCCGAGCTTGCCCGGCCAGCCTGCGCCGAGGTGGACCAACATTTGGCGAGCTGCCCGGTCTGTCGATCGAAGCTGCGCGGGCTGGTCGAAGAGGAGCGTGGATTTCAGCGCGAAATTTCCTTCGAGCGCTTCGCGGGCGGCGTCGAGCGTGCACAGCGGGTGCCACGCCAGCGTCCGCGGCGAGCGCTGGCCTGGAGCCTCTCCGGCGTGATCGCAGCAGCCGCGATGGCACTTTTCCTCGTGCAAGTGTCGTCCTCCACACGCAACCACACCAAAGGTGCCAATGTGGAAGCGACGGCGCGAATTGCTTCGAATAGTGGCTCGGCACAGCGGGTTGCGCCTCCCGGCTCGCACGAAGTTCTCGAGCTCGGGGATCGGGTGCGCCTCGGCTATAAGAGCGCGGACGTGCGCTATTTGGCTGCGGTCTCCATCGATGACCGCGGCGATATTACTCCGCTCTATCCCGAGTCCGGCGGCGCATTGCCCGTCACTCCCACGCTAGAAACGGTGTACTTGCCTGACAGCCTGGAATTTACAGGCGCAGGCAGAGAGCGTGTTTTCCTGTTCATGGCACGCAAGCCGTTCGCGGTCGACGCTGCCAAACAAGCCGTCAGGGCAGCCCATCAGGCGGCAAAAGGCGATCTCGAGATTTTTCCCAATCCCGCCTTCACCGGCGGGCAAGACGTATTCTCTTGGCTCTTTCGCAAGCCATGAAGTATTTCCATTTCACGGCCAGGGCGGTACCGCTTCTGGCCTTGCTGCTTTTCGGCGCGCCAGCGAGCGCGGCCGTCCAGCACCGCTTTGCTCTCATTGTGGGGAATGACCAGGGCGGCCCGGACACTCGGCCATTGCACTTTGCCGCGGAGGATGCTCGCAAAGTGCATGCCGTGCTCACCCAGTTGGGTGGTGTGAGGACAAGCGACGCGACGCTGGTGCTAAATCAGGGGGCGAGTGAATTCTGGCGAGCATTCAGCGCTGTGGAAGCGCACGTCGCCGACTCCAAGCTGCGCGGCGAGCGCGCGCTCTTCATTCTGTATTACTCGGGCCACGCCAAAGATGGCGATTTGCGCCTGGGCGACACGCGCGTCCGTCTCGACGAGATCAAGACGCGCTTGTCCGGGGCCCGGGCCGACGTGCGCATCGGCGTTTTCGATTCGTGCCACTCGGGGATGGTCACGCGCAGCAAGGGTGCCCGGCACGCACCCGCCTTCGAGGTTCAGTCCGGCGGCTCCGAGGACACCCGCGGCCTGGTGCTCTTGTCGTCGGCCAGTGCGGACGAAGACGCACAAGAATCCGACGAGATCGGCGGCAGCTATTTCTCCCATTACTTGGTGAACGGCCTGCGCGGCGATGCCGACCGGTCCCAGGACCGGCGCGTGACCTTGTCGGAGGCCTACGCCTATGCCTACGCGCGCACTGTCGCCGACACCGCCGAAAGCGCAGCCGGTGCCCAGCATCCGACGTTCAGTTACGACTTCCAAGGCAACGCGGACTTGGTGCTCACTGACTTCGCCAACCGCCAAGAAGGCATCTACGTGCCCGCCGAAGCTCCTACCGGCATCTATTACATCGTCGACGAGAGCGGTTTGATTGCGGCCGAGATCCAGAAGGTCGCCGATAGCGACCGGCAGATCGCCCTGTCGCCGGGGCGCTATCGCGTGCGTCGGCGATTGCCGGACCGCCTGCGCATCGGCGAAATCAAGATAGCCTCCGGACAATTGTTTTCGCTCGACGAATCGCGCCTTCGGGACGCGCCGTTTAGCGATGACCCAGTCAAAGGTGCTTTCCGCGAGGAAGGTACGCGCCTGAGCCTTACCTTGGGGGGAGCGATGCAGTCCTTCTTCGACGGCCCGACCCGCGACGAGCTTTTCCCGTCTACCGGCATGCTGGGTCTGGACTTGGAAGTGCGCAATTTCTTCCGGCGCGGCTGGTTGTGGGGGATCGACTTTGCGGCAGGCAGCTCGCACGGACAAGTGGACCGCTACGGAACGCTGTTGCCCTTTCAATTCAGTGAGCTGACCGCGGGAACGACCCTGGCGGCCGAGTGGCGCTTTGGCCAAGGCGCGATGGCGGCGTTCACCGGCCTTCGTTTGGCGGTCGTGCTCATGAACCGCAAGTTCGACGATCCCACATTGCCAAGTCAGTTCTTTGCCACCTTCACGCCCGGGCTTGTCCTCGGGACCCGTTACCGACTGTCCTCCAGCTTTGCCGTCCTGGCGCGTGGCAGACTTCACTACTTGCTCTACAGCATGGACGAAGAAGACCGCTCCCTTGGCTATTGGGAGCTCTACGCGGGGATCTACTATGATTTCTAAACCTCTACCTACAGTCGTTGGGATGGTCAGCGTGGCTTGTCTTGCGGCATGCGGAAACTATTCCAACGAGGACTTGGACTTTCAGTTGGCTTTGCCGCAACAGAGCGACATTGGCGCCAACGTGCAACTGTCGATGGCCCGACTCAACTCCGCCGAGTACTACCGCGATACGCGCAATGCCATTACGACATTCAATACGATGATCAGTGATTTGCTCGGACTCATCGAGCACGTTCGCGGCTACCCCGCGACGGCGCGACAGGGGAACCGACGCATTTGGGGGCCATTTCCCGCGGACAAGTATCCAACCACCTGGCAAGTCCGCATGGTCATGGACAGATCATCGGTTTCGTCCACACTCTTGCATATGGACTACTGGGTCCAGGTGAGACCCGTCGGGACGGACGATTCGGCGTGGGTTTCCTTCATGACTAGATCGTATAGCTCATCGGGCAGCGCCCGGACCGGCACCGGCGACATTCACTTGCTGGCGAATGATGCACGGGTCGCAACATATCCAGTGGATGATGACCCAGGTCTCGTCAAATTGGACCACATGGACGTTAAATACGACAACACGACATATCCTATTCGTGTGACCTTGACCATGGTCAATCTCCCTGACGCCGAGACACAGTCAGGCACCTACGACTATTCCGAGAACCAGGACGGCTCGGGCAGTATGACCTTCGATTGGCAGGGCACCACCACGGACACTGGTGTACCCATCGCCGCGAAGATGAAGGCCCAATGGATGGGCTCTGGCGCCGGACGTGCGGACGCAACCGCGCACTTGACTGCCACCCCCGATGTCTCCATCCTACTCGGCACCGACTGTTGGGGCGTCGACACAGTGGCTAGCTATTCGTTCCGGGCTGGCCAGACGCCCGTACCGCCGCTCAACGATCCCGCAGCCTGTCTTCTCTAGCGCTTCTGACAGCGCGCACAGAAGAACGTCGACCGTCCCGCATCCACCATCCGCCGAATCGGCGCTCCACAGCTCTTGCAAGGCTCGCCGTCGCGACCGTACACGAGCAGCGCCATGGCATTTCGGCCGGACTCGCCGACGCCGTCGACAAAATCGCGGAACGAGGTCCCGCAATTGACAATGGCCAACTCCAGCGTCTCCCGGATCGCGCCCACCAGCACGCCCGCTTTCTTGCGCGCGCGGCGGGCTTCGGTGCGCGGGTGGATGCGCGCGCGAAAAAGCGCCTCACTGACGTAAATATTGCCAAGCCCGGCCAAGCGCCGTTGATCGAGCAGAAAGCTCTTGATGGGAGCGCCTGACTGGTTGAGCAAGTCCGCGAGCGTTTTCTCGTCGAGCTCGGCGAGCGGATCCGGGCCGAGTCCCACGACTTCCCGCAAGCCGTCGACGTCGGCCGCCGCCTGCACCCAACCGAAGCGTCTTGGATCCACGAAGCGCAGCTCGCGCTTGCGCGGCAGCGTCCACACCACGTGCGTGTGCTTGGCGCGCTCGAGGTGCTCCTCGACCACGGTCAGTCGTCCGGTCATGCCCAAGTGCACGAGAACGCCGCGCCCGGAATCAAAATCGATGAGAATGTACTTGCCGCGCCGACGGACAGCACGAATCGTCGCACCCACGCAGGTGCGCCGCAGCTCTTTGTCGTCGAGCTTGCGCGCCATTCGAAGCGGCAAGCCGCTGAGGTAGACGTCGCGGACCTTTTGGCCAACCACGTGCGGTCGCAGCGAACGCACGACTGTCTCGACTTCGGGCAACTCAGGCATGGGAAGTGGCCAAAGCATTGGCCAGACGG
>CAZTTW010000106.1:0-6541 GCA_964616265.1 uncultured Myxococcales bacterium
GCGGATCCTTCTTGGGTCCGATGATCACGTTCGTGAGGTGCAGCTCGCCCCAGCCAGCCCGCGCTTTGCCGTATTCCACTGGAATGCCCAGCTTGGTGGCAAGCTTCGACGTGACCAGCCGGCCTCCGAGCACGCCACAGGAGAATGGATAGGTGCCCGCCGCGATGGCGACGGCGACCAGGAACCAGACTCTTTTGTTGATCAGAAGCTGGCGCAGGCGCGGGGGAATTGCGACTCTGAGCGGCATTTCGGAGGAGCAGCCATTGTACTCACAATTGTGAGGGCGCTAACCGCTCTTTTCGCACCCGTGACCTGAAGCGCCACGCGAAGCTGACAGCTTTGCTCGCAGCGAAGTTTCGCGGGAAAGCTTAGGAACCCGCCCAGGGTTCCTATTTACCGCGTAGGCGAAGGCGGGCTTTGCCCGCCGGAGCCAGAGCGCGGGAAGGGTTTGGGAACCCGCCCAGGGTTCCCATTTACCGCGTAGGCGAAGGCGGGCTTTGCCCGCCGGAGCCAGAGCGCGGGAGGGTTTGGGAACCCGCCCAGGGTTCCCATTACTAAGCCGCGTATTGCTCGAACATCTCGCCCAGCTTGTTGCGGGCGTGATGGAGGCGAGACATCACCGTGCCCACGGGACACTGAATGACCTCGGCCATCTCTTGATACGAAAAATCTTCGAATTCCCTCAGCTCGACGGCCTGGCGGTGGGCGGCGGGCAGTGTTGCGACGGCGGTGCGCACCAGGCGCTGGACTTCCAACTGCACGAGCTCGGTCTCCGGCGTCTCCTCGCTGGCGTGTTCGATGACGATGGCCGCGCCGTCGCGGTCACCATCGCGATTGTCGACCCGGTCGGTGACCTCGCTGCGGCTGGTATTCCGGCGAAGCAGATCCAAACTGGCGTTGGTGACGATGCGATGGATCCACGTCGAGAACGACGAGCGGCCCTCGAAGGCGCCGAGACAGCGCCAGACCTTGAGGAAGGCGTCCTGGACCGCGTCTTCGGCGTCGTCGCGGTTGTGCAGCACCTTGAGGGCTGCTGCCAAGGCTCGCGGACGAGCAGCGGCGAGCAGGCTTTGCAGGGCATTGGCATCGCCCGCTTTGGCTCGCTCGACCATCTCATCGGTCTCGCTCGGTTCGTCCGGCTGGCCAGCCTCAGACGCAACGGGCCACTGGTTCGAGGAATCGGTGAGCCTAATTGCCCCTGCCGTGTGTGGCACTTCTGCGTCCCGCCGCTCGAAGATCCCGATTTCTGCTGGGTTTTGCATGGCAGACGGTCACTTGTGCAAGGCTTGGACCGGGAAGTGCTGACGGCTTGCGCTGGAGTGGGAGTCCTGGAGGGGCCCGTTCGAGCTGGCACCTTTTGCTTCGCGGCGGGCCGCTATACTCTCATCCGATCTGAACCCGGGGCTTTCCGGACCCTCCATGACGAATAACGATGACCACCGATAACGACCGCATTGGCGCGTTCTTGCAGCAGGTGCGCAGCCGGGCTCTGCTCGAGATCGGCGTGCGCACGGTCGGTTACGCGGTCGTCGCGCTGGTGATGGCGCTGGTGGGGCTCGCGGCGGCGGCGCTGCTGACCGGCCCAGCCGTGTCGTGGCCCTACGTCGCCTTCGGGGCGATTGCCGCGTGCGCGGCCGGCGGCATCGCGCTCGGCTTCACGTTTCCGGCCCGAGCGCTGGAGCCTTCCTCGGCGGTGGCGCTGCTTGTAGGCAAACGCTATCCGCCCTTGGCGAGCGATCTTCTGTCCGCTGTCGAGCTGCGATCGCGGCCAGTCGCCGAAGCCTCGCCTGAGATGATCGAGTCGTTTTGCTCGACGGTGGCGGACGCGATGCAGCCCATGGACGTCGAGACGCTGATTCCGCTTCACCGAGCGGTGCGGGCGGTCGCGCTCGGCGGGCTCTGCTTGCTCGCTCTGCTCGTCGCTCTCGTGGTGTCGCCCATTCTGGGGCGCGGCATGCGGACGCTGTTTCACACGCCGACCTTGTTCGAAGGCGCGCAGGCGGTGCGCGAGCCACTCGTGGGCGATGTGCGGATCACCTATGATTTTCCGGCGTACACGGGGCTGCCTCGTCAGGTGATGGAAGGCTCGACGGGCGACTTGCACGCTTTGCGAGGGACGCATGTGCGCATCGAAATGCGGCCGCTCCGCTCGGCCAGGCAGGCGCGCCTTCTCCTCGGCGAAAGCGGCGAGAGCGGATCGGTGCTGGGAAATCTCAGCCGCGGCAAGATGAGCGTCGATCTCACGCTCGATGAAAGTAGTGCCTATCGCGTTTGGCTGCGTCCATTCCTGGGCCGCCCGGTGCGCGAAGAGCGCCCCCATCGGATTGCCGTAGATGCCGATCAGCCGCCCGAGGTGGACATCGTCGGAGTCGCCGATCATTTGGAATTGGCCGCTCCGCGACCGGTCGAGGTGGGCTACCACGCGCGCGATGACTTCGGTTTGTCCGAAATTTCGCTCGTCTACCGCGTGAATGATGGACCCGAGCAGCGCCTGCCGCTCAAGAACGCGCAGGGTGCTCGGGAGATGCGCGGCACTACCATGTTCGAGCCTGCCTCGGCCATGCTGACGCCCGGAGCTCGCGTCGCCTATCACGTGGAAGCTACGGATCGCGACGACGTGTCCGGCAGCAAGACCGGCATGTCGCGCACGCTGACCTTGGTGGTGCAAAATCCCCGCGAGGATTTGGAAGAACATCTCGAGCGCGAACGCGAGATTTTGGAAAAGCTCATCGTCTCGCTCGCCGACCGCATCGAGCTGGACGATCGCGCGGAGCCGCAAGAACGGATGAAACGGTTGCGCGAGGTGCACGACGGCGAAGCGGTCGGGCTGGCCGGCGTGGGACGGCTCATCGAACAGCAGCGCAACGCCAGTGGCGCGAACAGGGTGCTGGCATCGGCGCTGGCGGCGGTGTTTGCCCGGCTGGGCAAGCTGGCGCGCGAGGAAGACGATCTGCTCGGATCGCTCGCCAAGGCGCCCAGCAATGCCGCCGGCTGGGCGCGGATGTCATCGGCGCTGCCTCGCCACCAAAGTGAGCTGGAAGGCGCGGTCCTAGCGCTCGACGATCTCGTCGGCCGGCAGCGCCTGGACGATTTGGCCAGCATTGGCAAAGAGCTGGTGGATGCGTACAAGCGTCTGCAGGATTTGCTCGAACGCTACAAAGCCACCGGCGACGAGCAATTGCGTCGCCAGATCGAGCGCGAGGTGCGCGAGCTGCGGGCCCGCATCGCCGAGCTGGCGCACAAGATCGCCGAGGTCAAAGCGCGCAACGAAGTCAGTCCAGACTTCATGAACATGCCCGACGCGCACAAGGCGCTGGAGCAAGCGGCGCGCCTGGATTCGCTGCTCGCCAAGGGGGACGCGCGCTCGCTCGGCGACGCGCTTAGCGAGCTCGGGCAATCGCTGGCCTCGCTGCGCGACTTGCTCGACAAGAACGCCGGCGACTTCTCCACCTCGCGCTTCCCGCAGGAATCGCGCGCGCTGGCCGAGCTGTCGCGCAAGCTCAGCGATTTGGAAGGTGACGAGCGCGCGCTGGCCGGCGACGGTCGCGCTCTCGCCAAGGAAGTCGACGGTGAGCTCGGCCGGCGTATGGAAGCGCAGCAGGCGGAGTTCTTGGCCAAGGCCAAGCAAAAGCTCGAACAGATCCAGCGCAAAGTGGCCGGACCTCTGCCGCGCGAGCTGGGCAGCTCGGCCGAAACGGCGACCGGCTCGGTGCGGGAAAACCTGCGCCAGCTGCAGCGGCTGTTGCCTGCCAAAGAGTGGAGCGAAGCCCAGCGCGAGGTGGAGCGCATGGGCGTCGGGCTGGGGCATTTACAACATTTGAGTAATCGCCAGCTGGCCCAGGGGCGGTCGCCGTCGGCGAACCTTCTTGCCTACGACAACCAGATCGACGAGGCCGCCGGCCTGGCTCGCGAGCTGGCCGCGGATTTGGCCCGGGCGCTCCCGCGCGGTGGCGACGTGATGTCCGCCGAGCAAAGAAACCGTGCCGAGAACATGTCCAGGCGACAAGGAAGCATCGAAGACAAAGCGCGGGGCGTTTCTCGTGAGCTGGGCGGCAAGGGTGAATCGGTCCCAGGCGCGGAAGGCGCCGCTGCCGAGCTGGAAGAAATAGCCGGACAAATGCGCCAGGCCGGGCAGGACATGCAACAAGGCGACGCGCACGAAGGTGCGGGCCGCGCCGACGATGCGGCCGAGCGTCTGGCCAAGCTTCGCGAGCGCATGGGACAGCGGCCAAGCGACGGCTCGCGGCCAAGTCGCGAGCCGGTGCGCATTCCCGACGCCGAGGCGAGCAAAGCGCCGCGCGAGTGGCGCCAGGAACTGATGGAGGCCATGCGCGAAAAGGCGCCCGAGAAATTCCGCGACGAGGTTCGCCACTACTACGAGGAGCTGGTGCGATGAAGCGCTGGCTGCTGGCGCTTTGGGTGGTGTTCGCGTCGGCGCGGGCGGTGGCCGCCAGCGAATCGGCGACGGTCGAGCGGCTCTATTCCGAATGGCGTTTCGCGGAAGCCGATCGCGCGCTGGCCGCGCTCGCGAAAGCGCATCCTGCCGAGCCGGGAACGCTGATCGCGAAGGGCTTCGAACGTTTCATGGCGGGCGATTTTCCGGCCGCCGCCGCCGAGTACCGGGCCGCGACAGGCAATGGCATCCCGCCGGCGCCGCTCAAAGAAATGCTCGCGCTCGCAGAAGGCTCGGCGAAGGTCGTCGATGGCTATCTCGAGCGCAAGTCGGCGCATTTCGTGTTTCGCTTTCCCGTCGAGGACGCCGTGCTGGCCGACTACGGCCTCGATGCCTTGGAAGCCGCCGCAGCTGCTCTGTCTGCGGATCTCGGCTACTCGCCGTCGCGACCGGTGCCCGTCGACATTCTTCGCAGCAGCGCCGATTTGGCGATCATGACCACGCTCACCGAAGACGAAATCGAGCGCACCGGCACCGTCGCGGTTTCCAAATGGAGCCGCATCATGCTGACCAGTCCGCGCGCCATGCGCCTCGGCTACGAATGGCAAGACAGTCTGTCACACGAATTCGTGCACTACGTGGTGGCGGCGCTGACCTACGACCGCGCGCCGGTGTGGCTGCAGGAGGGCTTGGCGAAGTTTCTCGAGCATCGCTGGCGTGCGCCGGCCGGGCTTGCGCTGAACCCGTCCATGCAGCACTACCTGGCCAAGGCGCTGGCGAGCGGCAAGCTCATCACCTTCGATGCCATGCACCCGTCGATGGCGAAGTTACCGCGGGCCGAGGATGCAACGCTGGCGTTTGCCGAGGTGACGACCGCGATTGCCTTTCTGTTCGAGCACGGCCACAGCGAGGCACTGCGCGAGGTGCTGGCTGCGGTTCGCGACGGAGTGGACGCGCGCGTGGCCGTGGCGCGGGCGTTTGGCGGCACGGGTGCCTGGGCGGACTTCGAGCGTGCCTGGCGGCAATACATGGCGGATCTGCACTACAAGACGTTGCCGGGCCTCGAGCCGATTGTCCCGAAGTACCGCACGAAAGGCGCTGCTGGCGGAAAGAATGCCATCAGCGAAGATGACGGGCCTACGCCGGCTGGCGAGGCCGACCGCTACTTGCGCCTGGGTAATATGATGTTGCTGCGTAGTCGGCCGCGGGCGGCGAGCGTCGAGTACGAGAAAGGTGCCAAGCTGGCCACCAGCGCGCAGTGGATTTTTCCGGTGAAGCTCGGTCGCACGTACTTGGCCCTGGGACAGGCCGACCTGGCGTCGAAAGCCGTAGCGCCGGCGCAGGCGACCTATCCCGAGCTGCCGTGGCCGCATTTGATTGCGGGACAAGCAGCACTCGCCGAGGGCGACGCCAAGGGCGCCGTGGCGTCGCTGCTATTGTCGTTGGCGATTAATCCATACGATCCGAGCGTGCACTGCAGCCTGGCCGACGCGTACAAGCGTTGGCCGGAAGCTCCGACCGATAAACGGCTGCGTGCCGAGAGGGATTGTCGGGAATTGAGCAGAAAGTAGCGCCGCTACTTGGCGCCTTCGGCTTTGGCTTTTTCCCCCGCCTTCTTGGTGTCGACGCCCGCCTTTTCTACCTTGTTGCCTGCTTTCTCCATTTCTTTGGCTTCGTCGGCGCGGACCTTGCCCTCTTTCTCAACCGCGCGACCCTTCTTCTCTGTGTTCTTGCCGGACTCCTCTTCGGCCTTCTTGTCGTGCTTCTTGCCGGCCTTCTCCGTTGCCTTGCCTTCCTTCTCCATTCGCTCGCCCTTGGCCTTCTCGGCGTTGGCCGCCTTTTCCTCGGCGTTGCCTTTCTTCTCCATTCGGTTTCCTTCGCGTTCGGCCGGGGTCTGTGCTCGGGCGGCAGGTTGATAAACGGCAAGTGCAAGTGCACTGCAAACGAGGGACAGTCGTACGAGTGATCGGATCATGCGTTTCCTCCCAAAAGAGACGTCCGAGATTCGGAACGGCGAACCGGTAGTGGTTCGCTGTTCACCCCGGACGGAGTGAATCACGAGGATCACGACTGGCGTATCGTTGCGGAAATCGTGATCTTCGTGTTGCGGCTGCTCGGCCCGCCCAATCTCTTGGACCAGGACCAGCA
>CAZTTW010000106.1:6551-9489 GCA_964616265.1 uncultured Myxococcales bacterium
GCGGCTGCTCGGGTCACAGGCAAGAAACAGGCCAGTGAGCCCTCGTCGAGGCGCCCCTCCAGGCCGTTGGCATCCTCGCACGAAACTACCCTCGGTACGCCCGAGACTAAGGATCTCGGTGCACGGGGTGAAACTACCCTCGGTCATGGCGAAACAACGGCCAGCCATTACCCTCGGTTGGTAAGACCACTCTGGTTGGCAAAACTACCCTCGGTAGGGATCCGAAGGACGGTGCCAGCGTCTTTCCTGCATTCCGGTCGAGGCCCTAGTTGACGTGGGAAGATACATCGGACAGTGTGATCCACGTGGTCCGCAGCGAAAGGCACCCTTCACAATCCTGCCCATCAACAGGTGTCAGGAAACAAGAGGCTGGGATCGGTCGACCTGCCGGGATGCTGATCGCCGCGGCGACGGCGGCTCTGGTGTTTGTCATCGGGCGTGCTCTGTTGCCGTTGCCTCACCCTTCGCTCCCAAGGGCGGCTTCGACCCTACCGCCGTTGCCGTCGCCCACGGATCGGATAGATGCGACAAGCCCAATAGACGGAATAGGCGGGATAGACGGAGCCGCCATGGATGGGGGGCCCGGTCTCGCCGGGCCTCTGCTCGACGCGGCTCACGAGCAATTGCCTACGGCGGTCGAGAACGCAAGCGGCTCGTCCGCGCCCCGGCTACCGAAGTCGGCGGACGATTCAGCGTCGCGGACGGCTCCTGATGGGCCGCAGGCCGACAAGGATATCGCTCGTGCCGCCTGGCGCGCGAACTGGCCTGACATTCGCGCGGTCGGGCCACGCGCGAGCATCATCATTCCCATCAAGGGTTCTGCCAAGGGTGGCTCGTACCGGTTCTTTGCCAAGACGCGAGCCATCGCTGTAACTCTTCCTCACGGGGCCTCGCTCAATACGATGCGTTTTTATCGCCTGGACCAAGAGGGCTTTCGCGCGCTCTGGATCTTTCAGGACGAGAACAATGCTCTGCCCGAAGATGGCACGAAATTGCGGCTTACGCTCGATGTTGCCGCTACTCCACAGGTCGAGCTTTACGATGACTTCGTAAAGATCACCGTCCGCGGTTCGCTGGAGTCCAGCGGTAGGTAGCTCAGGGCACGGCGATAGGGTAAAGGCCGCCTATCGGTCCCTGTCGCTAAGCGCTCAAGACGTGTTTGCCCTTGGCTTCCGGCCGCCCGGAAAATGCGGAGGCGCTTTCGCCGCGGGCGCCGATTTCTTCGCGTTCGTCTCGATGCGCGGCAAACACCCGAGGATAGTGCTGCTTCAGCAATTCCGCGGCAAGGACGACACTCGAAACTCCCATCATCACCGCCGCCGATGTCAGCGACACCGGTGTCTTGCTGAACAGGAAGGAAGAGTAGCCTGCAAGTGATGCCCCGACCACGCAGATGGCAATCCAGAAGCGTGCCGGAAATACGAAGGCATAGACAACGCTCATCACATCGGCAAGGAAGAGGTAGCGCTCATGCATGTGGGGCAACAGAAACGGAGCCAGTGAGACAAATACAATGGTCTCCCGAACCAAGACAGTCGCCGTCGTCCGAACCCTCGCATACACACAAGCCAGGAACACCATGAAGATCGCGGCGATGGCAAACCAAAAACCGAGTGGGCCGATCCACTTTTCCTCGTCGGCAAGTAGGACGAAGACGGTCGGCGCGTTCAGCGTCAGCCCCGAATACTGCTGGGCTTGCTTGACGTAGATCATGAGGAGATCCGCCCAGGAGCAGACCGCAAGCCAAGCTGGCACCAGCGTGGCCAGGTACGTCGCCGGGATGAGCAAGAGGGAGCGCACCGGAATCTCGCGACGAATGACCCAAATGCCCAGCAGCGGAAAAAGAAAAACCGCCTGCAGCTTGACGGAAATCGCGAGGCCAAACAGTGCCGCGGCAAGGTAGTAACGCCGTCCCAGCACCGCTGCGAGCGCCACGGCCAAGGGCGCTGCATAGACCATATCGCATTGACCCCACAGGGCACCGTTGAAGACCACCGTCGGAGCAATCAACAAAGCAAACGCCGCCAGCAATGCCCGCAGCTTGCTCCGCCTCGCTCGAAAGACCACCAACGCCAGAGCTGCCGCACAGACATAGTCGCACAGAATGCTGAACGCTTTGATGACCAACGCGCGGTCGAACGGCAGCTTGGTCGCCAGCCAGAGGACATAAATGTAGGCCGGGTTGTAGTTGCAGTCTCCGCCGATGAGCGCCTTGGCAAACCCCTTCTTTTCGATATCGTCGCACCAGTTCACGAAGGCGTTCACGTCGCCGCCGCGATAGTCGAGTAGCTGCACGCGAATGACGATGGTGACCGCGACGCCGACGACCACCCAAAGGAAAGCCAGGCCATGGTTGCGAAGTACGACTCCCGCGGGCTGGGTCAGGAGCCCAACCAACGTATTCTTTGCGGGTGTCTTGCTGAGCCTGCGCATCGTCGCCTATTGGCCGCTAGGCGCTGCATGGTGCGTGCCGAGCGCCGCATCGTTCATCGGTCCGTCCGTCGAGGGTTTTCGGGCAGCTCGGCTGGATCTGGCCCCCGAAGGCCGACATCGCTGTCGCGGTTCGGTCGCAGCAAGACCACGAACCGCTCGAACTCTTTGACGGCGAATTGATCGCGTCCCAAGGACGCGGCTTCGTCGGCGCGGGCGACGACGGCACTTGCCGAATTGGCGCACCTGCCGATGCCGAAGCGATAGCGGCCAAACGAGGAGACGCTCTGGAACTCCGCCCCGAGATTGTCGTAGTGGACGGTGCGTTCGAACAACCGAGGATCTTCCTTCGTGTAGAAGAGCACGAAGATGTAGGGCATGTTCACGTGGTCGGTGACGCACACGTCGCCCTTGGTTTGCTCGGAGGCGTAGCGAATGGCCTCGCCGAAAGACGCGAAGAACGGTTCGGCTGCGGCTTGACGATAGGTGCCGAAGTAGGCACCGACGA
>CAZTTW010000107.1:0-9452 GCA_964616265.1 uncultured Myxococcales bacterium
GAATACATGGCGCCCGTGCAAGCCGAGGGGAAGGATACCGACCATCGCGCCGATATCTACGCCGTCGGCTGCATTCTCTATCACCTGATTACCGGACAGACGCCCTTTGTCGCCGAGTCCTTCATGACGATGCTGACCAAGCACCTCATGGAGGAGCCGGTGCCGCCCAGCGCGCGACGGCCCGATCTGACGATTACTCCCGAAATGGATGCGCTTGTTCTCAAGGCGCTCGAAAAGGATCGTGACAAGCGCTGGCAGTCCATGGCCGAGCTGCTCGAAGCTGTCTCGGCATGCGCCGGACCGGAAACGGCGCCCGCGGCAAGACCTTCGAATGGCCAAACCGTCGAGATGGGCGGCGCGCATGCGCAGGTCGCGGTGCGTGTGGTGCGTCCCCAGGAAACCGCGCGCGTTTCTCCCAGGGCGATCGATTCTGCTCTGGCCGATGCCGAGGAGCTGGGCGAGAGGTCTCCGGCAAAGCGTGGCAAGACCATCGCGCTCGTCGCCGCAGGAATTGTGCTTGGGGGCGCCGTGGCGGCTTGGCTGGCGCTTTCGGGAGGCAGCAAGGGGCCGGTGCCTGTTTCCGTGCCTGCGGCGGCGGCTCCGGTTGCGCCAGCGCCCGCTCCGCCGCCGCCAGTTGCTCCGGCTGCGCCAGCTCCAGCAGCTGCCGCCGCGCCCGAGCCGCTCCCCTCGGCGGTGGCGGAGGAGCAGCTAGAACTGAAAGCAAAGCACGCGGGCAAACCGTCGCACAAGGCTAAGACGGCCGTTGCCAAGCCAACTTCCGCTGTCTCGGAGCCATCCCCGGCGCCCGCTATTCCCGCTTCGAAAACCACGCCACCGACGACGCCCGGCGAGCTAAAGCCCTTCCCGAAGCTGTAGCCGCCGAGGCGATGTGCGCGGGCTAATACCGTCGTTTCGGCGGGCGGGCTGGTTCGCAGACGATGACGCGGCCGTTGTGCTCGCGGCCTTGCGTGGCCGAGCAGAGTGCTGAGGCCGATTCTTGGCTGACGTTGACGTAACTGTGCGTGTTCATCAGCTCGACATCGCTTACCGGCACGACCACGCCGCTCGACGAGAGCACCTCAGCGACCAGCTCGGCAGTGGCGCCATCCTTGCGGCCGAGGTTCACGTAGAGGCGCGCTTGACTCGACGGCAGGGCCGCGGTTGGCACGCCGGTGGTCGACGTACCCGTGGCGGTGGCAGGAGAGGGCGCCACGGCGGCGGCTGTCGGCGCGGCCTCGGCGGCGTTGCTTGCTGAGGGCGTTCGGCCCACTTCTTCGCTCCAGACTTCCCAGAACTCGCGGCTGTCACCCTGCTTGGCGTGGCCCTTTTCCGCCGGCGTCGAGCTGCGTACCGGGCGTTCGGAATCCCGACCGCTGCGCTCGCGGCGAGGTCGGTCGCGTCCGCGGTCTCGCTCTCGATCGTCACGTGGCCGGCGCTCGCCATGGGCGTTGCGATCGTGATTTCTGATGCGCTCGGTATTTTCGGTTCGCACCGTCTCAACGTCGCGAATCACCTCGTCAGCTAGACGTTCGGCTTTCGGTGGCTCAACCACAGGATGCGGTTTCGGCGCCTCGGTCTTGGCCCCCAAAGCGTTGCGCAGGAGCGAGCCCACGAGGCGCTCGACGTCGACGGCGACCATCAGGCGCCGAGCCAACGACTGCCATTCCTGGCCCGGATCCGCAGGAAGCATCGTACGAAGCTGCGTCAGCTTCTCACCCTCGCGGTGCGAACGAACCTCGGCTTCGGAGGGAAGCGTGCGCTCTTCAGGCTTAATCTTGTACAGCAGCTTGAGGTAGTAGAATGACCCGACCTCGGTCGGACCGATGAGCGAGATGGCGTGACCGTTGCGACCGGCGCGGCCCGTGCGGCCGGTTCGGTGAATGTAGATTTCCGGCGACTCCGGGAACGTGTAATTGATCACGCACGGCAGGTTCTCGATGTCGATGCCGCGCGCCGCGACGTCGGTAGCCACCAGGAAGCGAATGCTTCCGGCGCGCATTCGTTGCATGACCTTCTCGCGGTCGGATTGCGAGAGATCGGACGAAATGGGCTCGGCGACCATGCCCTGTCGGCGCAGATACTCGGCCACGCGGCCGGTTTCCTCGCGCGTGTTGCAGAAGATGACCGCTCGCTCGGGTTCTTCAAAGGCGAGAATGCGCAAAAGCTCGGCCTCGCGCTGACCGCCGGGTATCGAATAGTAGGTGTGGCGAATCTCGTGGACCCCGACGAAGTCCGCCGACAGCTTCAGCGTCGCCGGCTCGTGCATAAAGCGGCGAGCGAGTCGCTGGATGCCCTCCGGGATGGTCGCTGAAAAGAGCAGGGTCTGTCGCGTATCGGGCGTCTCGCTGAGGATGTTCTCGATGTCCTCTTGGAACCCCATGGAGAGCATTTCATCGCATTCGTCGAGCACGGCGCACTTGATGCGGTCGAGGTGAAGGGTTCCGCGACGAATGTGATCGAGGACGCGGCCGGGCGTTCCGCAAATGACTTGGGCGCCCGCCTTGAGCTGTTCGATCTGCTTGCCCATGGGCGAGCCACCGTACACCGGCACCACGGACAGCGACGTGTTGGCGCAGATGCGTGCCGTCTCGGCCGCGACTTGCAGCGCCAGCTCGCGGGTCGGCAACAGGACCAGCGCCTGCGGATAGCCTTCCTTCGGGTCGGCAATCCAGTCAGCAAAGGGGATCGCGAACGCCGCGGTCTTGCCCGAACCGGTCCGCGACTGAACCAGGATATCTTTGCCTTCGCGGGCGAGGGGAATGGTGGCGCGCTGGACGTCCATGGGCTCGGTGAAGCCCATGTCGGTGACGGCTTTGAGAACTTCGGGGCCGATGCCGAGATCGGCAAAGCTTGGCTTGGGCGCGTCCTGGTTTGGCGTTTCGCTGGCCGCTTCGGCAGTGGAAGTAAGGGAAGTAGGGGAAGTCGATTCGTTCATGGTAGTGCTCCTGTCGGCGAGCCGGAGGTGCTCAGGCTTTGGCCGATCTGTTCGACGCGCTTGTTGATGCGATCCAGGCGCGGTGCCAGCTCGCTACCGAAGCGCAGAAGTTCTCGTGAATAGGTGGTCTGAATGCTGCCTAGCTCGAGATGGGCGGCAGCCATGGCTTCAAGATCTTTGTTGGTGCGTGTCGCTTGCTCGTCCAGGCGGCAGCGCTCGCCGAAAACCCGCCAGCGGTTGCGCCACACTTCGCCTTCCGAAGACCAGCGGCGCGCCTCTTCGGAATCGTAGCCTCCGAGCAGGTGGTAAGCATTTTCCAAGTGCTTCTCGAGCGCCATGGAGACGTCGCGCAGGTCCTCGAAACAACCGGCTATCTCGCCTGGCGAAAGATTCGGGCTGATACGGTCTTCAAGCACGACATTGCGTTGTCGCTGCAGCGACACAACCACCGACAGCAGCATGTACAGGCTGCCGAGCATCACAAGAATCGAAGATATCCACGCAACCAGCTTTCGATAGCGGCGGAATTCTTGATTGGAGGAGTGCGTGGGCGATGACAATTGCGACTACGAGGCGGGTCCAAAGGGGACACAGCCGACAAAGACTCCCAGCGAGGAGCGCGTTCTGCCGGAGCGCCGGCAGGCGTCACGTAGCCTACGTGCTTGGCGGAAAGAAGTCAAATGGGCCCGGAACATGCCTACTGGCAGGAAAGAGCAAAGGTCCAGGACGCTTCGAGTAGATAGCCGTTCGATGGAAGGTCGTAATCATTGGCGAAGTCGCGATCCGAGACCGCCAACAGCAGTCGGTGGCTGGGGAGGTCATGGACAACGTCGCCGCAGCTGGGGGCAAAGGCGATGGGATCTCGCGCGACGCCTCTTCCGCCCGGCAGATTTTGGGGAAGAACAAGGTGCGACGTGCCGCCCACGTAGGGCGGGTAGTCGACAATCCAGTGTACGTAGAGGGTGTCGGCGGTGTTCTGGTCGGCCAGGGTGACCTGGACGGAAACCTGGGTGCCGGCCTCGCTGTCGCTCGTTAGCACGGAGCCGACGGGCGGGTAAGCCGACACGATCGAGGGCGGCATGTTGGCCTGTGGATCGACCCACTCGGGTCCCGCAGGGACCACGCATCCCGCGAGCGCGAGCAAGGGCAGCAAATACGAGGTGTATAAGCGGCGTGGCCGAGTCATCACGATTCGTCGGAAGGCGTGCTGTCGGTGCCGTCGCCGCCGTCGCCGCCTTCTTCCTTTTCCAGGTGTCGAAAAATCGTCCGCGGATCGACACCCAGGTCGCGCGCCGTTCGCGTGCGATTGCCGCCGTTGATCCCGAGAACCTCGTTGATGTAGCTCCGCTGCCACTGCTCGCGTGCCTCGGCGAGAGGAAGAATGGTCGGAATCTCGTCGGGGTTGATGCCGAGATCTTCCGGGCCGAGCATGCTCTTGTCGGCGAGCACGACGGCTTTCTTGATGCGGTTTTCCAGCTCGCGGATGTTGCCCGGCCAGCGGTAGCGCTTGACAGCCGTGATTGCGCTGGGCGTGAATCCGCGAACTTTGCTGCCGTATTCCGGGGCGTAGCGGGACAGCATGTAGCGAGCGAGCACGACGATGTCATCGCCACGGTCGCGTAGCGGGGGCAGCGCGAGGTGCACGACGTTGAGGCGGTAATAGAGATCTTCGCGAAAACGCCCGGCTCGGGTTTCGGCCTCGAGGTCGCGATTGGTGGCAGCGATAATGCGGATGTCGACGGCCTCGGGGACGGTGTCGCCTACCTTGGTCACGATGTGCTCTTGCAGGGCGCGCAGGATCTTCACCTGCAAGGGCTGCGGCATCTCGCCGATCTCGTCCAGGAAGAGCGTTCCCTTGTTGGCCGACTGAAAGCGGCCGAGCTTGTTGGCGACCGCGCCGGTGAAGGCGCCGCGCACGTGGCCGAACAGTTCCGACTCCAGCAGGTTCTCGGGAATTGCGCCGCAGTTGACGCTGATGAAGGGACCTTTGGCGCGCGGCGAGCGGTTATGCAGCTCGCGTGCAATGAGCTCTTTTCCCGTGCCGGTTTCGCCCGTCACCAGCACGGTAATATCCGTGGTGGCCACGCGCTGGACTTTGCGAAACACCTCTTGCATGGCCGGTGACGAGCCGAGAATTTCGCCGAAGCGGATGCGCTCGATGCGATCCTGAAGCGACTGATTGTCGAACTGCAGCTCGTTGACGAGCAAGGCGTTGCGAATGACCAGCGACGCCTGCGCGGCAAAGATGGTCAGGATCTCCAGCGCCGACTGATCGAAGAGTTGGGCGACGTTGTCGTTGCCGACGTAGATGAGCCCAATCAGGTTGCCGCGTTCGAGGAGCGGCACGCACATGACCGAAGTCAGGCGCAGGTTCATCACCGATAGCGAGTTCTTGAAGCTGCTGTCGTTGAGCGCGTCCGAAATGATGAGTGCCTGCTTGGTCTCGACCACCTTCTTGATGATCGAGTCCGACAAGTGGCGAACCGCATCCGAGATGGTCTCGCGGCGTAAGTTGCGCGCGACCTTGACGACCGGCTCGCCCGATTCGAGCAGCACGATGAAACCTTTGTCGGCGTTGCTGACCTGAACGACGACGTCCAGCAGCGCGTCGAGCAGACTCGGGATTTCGTAGTTGTTCATCAGCTTCTGCGAGAACTCGAAGAGCCGCTTGTACGAGTTCAGCTCGGCCATGGTCTTGGCCGCTACTTCGTCGGTGACCGGCTCGTCGTAGAGCGAAAACTCGATTTCGGCGCCGCCTACGCGGACGCGGTCGTCTTGCGACAGCCGATGCTTGGTGCGCCGGCGGCCGTTGACGTGCAAGTCGAGGTCGCGGTCGGTGACCGAAATATTGAAATCGCGGCCGTCGAAGTGGATGTGCGCGTGGGTATCGGCGAGCAGTGGGTCTTGCAGGAAAACGTCCACGTCCTCGCCTTTGCCGAGGGACGTGATCTTCTTGTAGATGTGGTACACCTTGACCCCGGTTCCGGGTGGGTGAATTCGAAGGGTCGCCATGGCGGCAGTCTCGCTGGTTCTCTCTAGAAACGGAAGGAAAGACCGGGGCCGATGGCGCGGTCGATCACAGAGGGCGCCAGGCGCAAGGAACCGGTCGATGTCGACGACGGAAGCAGGGTTGGGTCGGAAAGGCTGAGCTGCGTCTCGGGCCGATAGTAGTAAATGGCATCGAGAATGCCCCACGCAACGGCGGCAAAGAACAGCGCGCCGCTGCCCACCTGAACGCGGGTCAGCCAGCGTGATCGGTTCTCGTCGGTGTGACTGATTTGGTCGGACGGGCAGCCGGCATCGGAGACGTCGACGCGACACGAACGTTGTGGCCGAAGCCCGTACACCGCGAGGTTGGATGCGAAAGCAGCAATGGAGGCGGCACCGAGCGTTGATTCGGCGACGAGAAAGGCCCAGCCCTTTTTCCGCTGACCATTTTGGAATTGACCAGCGCCGAACGGAACGAAGTTGACGGTGAAGGAATTGCGGCCGACGCGTCTTTCGACGATGGTCGGTCGCAAGCGCTGCTCTTCGACGGCCTTGCGACGAGCTTCGAGCTGCGCCAGCTCGGCTGCATACGACTTGCGGACGTCGTTGAAGAAGTCGACGACTTCAGGCGGGTCTAGCAGAGCGTCGAATCGGTAGTCGGGCACGAGCTGGAGCAACTTGCGGAACTCGTGCTCGGCTTCGCTCTTCTTGTTCTCGAAAAGAAAGGAGACGCCCAAAATCCGGTGGGCCTGGATGATTTGCCCATCCGACTGCAAGTGCATCTCGGGGTAGAGAAGGGGATAAACGATCTCGACGGCGCGGCTGTACTCGCCGCGATCGTAGGCGTTTTTCCCGCGCTGCAAATCCTCGGCGGTACTCGTCGAGAGGCTTTGAAAAAGAAGTGTCGCGATAAGGAGCGTCGCACCCAAGGCTACTCGTCCACGTGGATCGTGACAGGACGTGTTTCTCCGGCGGTGATGACCACCTGATTCGTCGTTGTCTTGTCGCCCTTGAAGACCACTATCTCAAGACTCTTGCGCATCTCGTCGCCGGCGTCAAAGGGCACGGCGATCTTTTCTGCCGCTTGCGCTCGCGCACGCCAAAGCTTGGTCTTGCCTTCGTTGACCTCGCGGATGAGCAGCGTGGCCCCGGGCAGCGGCGGATCGAGCGTCACCAGCAGGTGGGCCGGTCTGGGATCGAGGCTGACGAAGAGATGGTCCCCCTGCGGACGGTAGAGCTGCGGGCCAACCAGGACTTCCTTGCGGTTGCAGCAGCTGTCATTGCGGAATTCGAGTCGGTGCGGCCTATTCCACGGGATCTCGATGCGGTTCTGTTGCGGCCCAAAGTCGAAAGCTTTCTTGCCGTCCATCCACACCTCGACTCGGGCCGGGTTGAACCCAAGGCTGAGGGTGATGCTGGGCGCGGCGGCTTCGGCGCCGCCGGTTGCCGCCGTATCATTGGCTGCCTCGTGCGCCTGGGGAGCTTCCTCGGTGGTGGCGGGCTTTTCGGTCGCTGTCTCGTGGCGCCTTGGCTCGCGTGCCGGCCGAGGGACAGGGCTGGTCGGTCGCGACGGCGAAGCGGGTCTCTCGATTGTTACTAGCGTTGCTGGCGCTCCTGGCTGCGCGGGTGGCTTGGGCGCGGATGACGAGTGCGCTAAGGGCTTCTTGTGCGCAGCAGAGCCGATCGCTGCGGCAGCCAGGACGGCTTTCTTTTCGGTGATAGCCCTGCGTGCGAGGAAAAGCCCGCCTGTCGCCATCCCAACCAAGACGGCAAGGACGGCCGCGCCGATCACCCAGCGCCGCAGCCGTTCGCCGCGTTCCAGACGGCGCAGCTCGGCAAGCACGGTCGGGTTGTCCGGCTCGAAGACGAGGGCGCGATTCCACACCTCGAGCGCACGCGCGCGCCGATTTGCGGCCTGCTCGCGCAGGCCGGAACTCACCAGCGCCGAGACCAGGCGCGCGATGAGATCCTTTTCGTAGTTGTCCGGATCGGTAAGGAACACGCGCAGCTCATCGCGCGTCGCTGCCAGCCCGGCATCGGCGGTGTACGCACGCAGATCGTCGAGCATGGCCGCCAAGGTGGCGTAGCGATCCTCGGGTTTGCGAGCCATCGCCTTGCTGATCACCCGCGCCAGCTGGTCGGACACCAGTCGGTTGACCGTGCGCGGATCGGCAAACTTTCCCTCCGAGACTTTCCGCAACACCTCGTGCGGGTTCTTGCCTGGGAAGGGCAGGCTGCCGGTCGCCATCTGATAAAGCATCACGCCGACGGAAAAGACGTCGCTGCGAAAATCCAGGGTGCGGCCATCGAGAACCTCGGGCGCCATGTACGCCGGCGAGCCGAGAATCTGCCCGGTCACGGTCATGCGCTCGAGATCGACGACTTGTGCGACGCCGAAGTCCATCAGCTTGAGGAAGCCGTCCTTGCGAACCATCACGTTCTCCGGCTTCATGTCGCGATGGATGATGCCAAGCGAGTGCGCATGGCAGAGCGCCTCGCCGATCTCGATCACCATGAGCGCAGCGACTTCGGGCACCGGCAATTTGCGGTTGCCGAGGAACTGCTTGAGGGTCTGCCCGTCGATGAATTCGGTAACGATGTACGAGTTCGCCGCTTCGTCGCTGGCGTAGTCGAAGATCTGAAGAATACCGTCGTGGTTCAACTTCGCGACGGCACAGGCTTCGCGTTCGAGGCGCGCGCGCGACTCGGGTTCGGCCAAGAGGTGCGCGTGCAGAACCTTGACCGCTACCTCACGTCGCAATTTTTCATCGTGAGCTCGGTAGACGACCGCCATGCCGCCTTGGCCGACCTCCTCGATGATGCGATAACGTGATGGCAGGGGTTTGGAAAGCATTTGCTCCGAAAGGCCCTGGCGAGGGTGAACCCAAAAGGAATCTGGCCGGGATACTACGGGAGCTTCGCTTCGGATACAACCCTTAGCCGGTGCTGCGAGTCTTGCCGAAGGCGGTCATTTCCTAAGCTTTGACGAGGCATCGCCAGTGCGCGGAACGGTGTCGTGGTGACTTCGCCTGCGTGCTGCTAGGGTAACGCTCGCGATGAACGGCACCCTTTTTGTCGTCGATGCGATGAACTACCTGTTCCGGGCGTTCCATGCCTTGCCGCCGCTGACGACCAAGGCGGGCGTGCCGACGGGGGCCGTGTATGGCTTTTGCCAGATGCTTCTGCGCATTGCTCGCGAGCATCAGCCCACGCATATGTGCGTCGTGTTCGATGCGCCCGGGCGGACCTTCCGCGACGACATTTACACGGAATACAAAGCGAACCGACCGCCGACGCCGCCCGAATTGCTGGCGCAGATCGAGCTGACGCATCGGGCGGTCGATGCGTTTGGTCACGCTGTGATTTCGCTTCCCGGTGTCGAGGCCGACGACGTCATCGCGACGCTGGTCCGCATGGCCAATGCCGAGAAACTGGCGGTGGTGATCGGCTCCTCGGACAAAGATCTGATGCAGTTGTGTAGCGACGACGTGAAGCTGCACGACGCGGTCAAGAACCGCCTGCTCGGTCT
>CAZTTW010000108.1:0-9449 GCA_964616265.1 uncultured Myxococcales bacterium
GCTTGGCAGCGAGATGCAATCCGGTCGCGACCGGAGCACCGATCTCTTTACAGGCGTCGGACCGTGTCAGTAAGTTCTATGCAGATCCTTCGGGTTGTCTTGTGTATGGCTACATTTACGACTCAACCCAACTCCTGGTCTTCGACGCTGCCCAAAAGACGGTTCTGACCCACGTCGATCTCGGAGGGACCGTGATGGATTTCAATCTTTCGGCCGATGGGAACTACCTGGTTGCGAGCCTCGACAAGCAGAGTGCAATCGCAGTTGTGAACAAGGCATCGTGGACCGTGAGTCTGGTCGCCACGACGGAGGTGCCGAAATCCCTCGCTGTCGATAATCACGGCGTGGCCTACTACCTAAGCGGAGACTGGTGGGACTTGCGCAGGATAGACTTGGCCGCGGGCTCGTCCAGTGAGAAAGGGCTGAGCAGCCCCGGGGATGACCGTGGGGCGGACCTTGCGCTGTCTTCGGACGGCAAGAAACTCTACGTAGCTGAATTCGGGTCGACGGGCTGCAACCTCTCCCTCCTGGATGTGACGGCCCCGACGACGACGGTCCTCAGTCAGACGACGTGGGATCAGGGATATGGTTTTGGCGTGCCGTCTGGGCCTCTGTTTGTTGGTCCGAGCGGGAGGTACGTCTACTACGCCGATCACCAGTTCGATGCCAACAATCTGGCGTTGATTTTCGGCAGCGCGTACCACGTCTATGCCGAGGACAGCGGGGCAAAGTTCGTGGTCGGGTCCGATGAGATTCTGGACGCGCAAACTCTAACCACGTTGAGTCCAATACCGGACCAAATCCAGGCTGCGGCGTTTGTCCGGGACGAGCTTTGGACGGCCAGAGGGCAAACGATTACCTGCACCAACTCGGCCGACCTTGCGGCCGGAAAGACGCTGGGACTGCGCGAGGGTGCCGCCAGCGCGATCGGGGACTACACTTTCATCAAGTTGGTCGCCGACCCGATCCGTCCGCGCCTTTACGGACTGGATGCCAAGCGGCGGATGGTCGTTTCCGTAGACCCCGCTACAGGGAGCCCAATGCGCACTGTGCTTGTCGGCTCCACGCCGACCGACCTGGAGATCGATGCCTCAGGTACCTTCATCTACACCGGCCATTCGGACACGTACGCTATTGCACAAATCGACGCTGCGTCGCTCAGCTTCGTGAAATTCATCCCCAGCCCGCAAGATAGCTACGACATCGCGGTGCTGGCCAACAATCGGGTCGCCACCAACAGCCAGGACCAGTGGACGTTCCCAGCAATCGTCGACGTGGCCAGCGGGGCTGTCCTGGACCAAATGTATGCCACCACTGATCCCTACGAAGGGGCACTCTTTGCGACGGCCGATGGCAATACGCTCTTCATCGGGGAGTCTGCCCTGTCGACCTGCAATATCACTCGCTACGACGTTTCGGGAGGACAGCTCAAGCGCGTTACATCGAGCGATCCCGGCGGGGCAGGTGGTCTTCCTGCGGCGGCGCGTCGGGTGGTCGGGACGCCCGATGGCACGAGCGTCTTCTATGACGGCCTCTGCCTGAATGGAAACAACTTGCTGGAGCAACGGTACGTCCAGACGGACCCGATCCTTTCAGTCTCGCCCAACGGCGTGCTTGCGGTCTCGTCCACCAAGGTCTACCGGGTGGCCGACGGAACGGCGCTGGCGACGATGCCGTCGGCTTGTCCAGTGCAAGCGGTGAGCCCGGACAGTAAGACGCTCTATTGCTCAGGTAGCTCTGGAATCACCACCTTCTCGCTGGCAGGGCTGCAATGACCGATCGTGAGGTCGAACCAGGGAAAGGTCCCCCTCGTGACTGACGGCCGATCGGGCAGCGAAATCGTTCTCTACCAGACCGAGGATGGGCAGAGCCGCATCTCGGTTCGGCTGGAGGGAGAGACGGTCTGGCTGACGCAAGTCCAGATTGCGGAGCTGTTTCAGACGACCAAGCAGAACATCAGTCTGCACATCAAGAATATCTTCGAGGAGGCGGAGTTGGACCCCGCGGCAACCGTCAAGCAATACTTGACGGTTCAAACCGAGGGCGGTCGCGAGGTTAGGCGTGGCCTGGACCACTACAACCTGGACATGATTCTGGCCGTCGGCTACCGCGTGCGCTCTCTGCGTGGCACGCAGTTCCGGCGCTGGGCAACCGAGCGTCTGCGCGAGTACCTGGTCAAGGGGTTCACGCTGGACGACGCGCGACTGAAGGAGGGGCGTGACCTGGGCGCCGACTACTTCGATGAGCTGCTTGAGCGCATCCGGGACATCCGTGCGTCGGAGAAGCGCTTCTACCAGAAGGTCCGCGACATCTACGCCCTGTCGATTGACTACGACGCCAAGACCGAGGAGACGCAGCAGTTCTTTCGCATCGTACAGAACAAGCTCCACTGGGCCATCACAGGCCAGACGGCGGCTGAGCTGATCGCGGGGCGTGCTGATGCTAGCCAGCCCAACATGGGTTTGACCGCCTGGAGCGGCACCAAGGTCCGTCGGCAAGACGTGACGGTGGCCAAGAATTATCTGCGCGAGAATGAGCTTGGCGAGCTCAACCGCATCGTGACCATGTACCTCGACTACGCGGAGGATCAGGCCAAGCGGCGGCGAGCACTGCACATGCGCGACTGGCGAGAGAAGCTGGATGCATTCCTGAAATTCAACGAGCGCGACATCCTGCAGAACGCTGGCAAGGTTTCGATGGAGGTGGCGCAGAAGCTGGCGCTGGACCAGTACGAGACGTTCAGTCAGCGACGTCTGGCCCAGGAAGCTGGGCAGGCGGACGAGTTCGATGCGGAGGCGAAGCGTCTGCTTGAGAAGGCGCCATCGGCGCCGGGCGGGAAGGTTCGCAAAGCCGGCAAGAAGAGGAAGCCGTCATGACCTTCGGTCCCGCGTCTGCGCTGCTGGAACAGGAGCTGGCTCAGGAGATCCGGCGGCAAGGAATCGTGGTGTGGCTGGATCGCGACAGGAGCTTCACCACGTTCGTGGATCGCCTGGCCGAACGCCATGCCGCCGGGACGTTCGAGCATCCGGTGGTCGGTTTTCGCGGCAGCTATCTGGAAATGCTCTTCGCCCTGGAAACGCGCGGCAGCGGCTACGATCGGAATCCGCTCTTGATCCACATGCCCGGGTTCAACGAGGAGGGCATGCGCACCACTCCAGTGCTAGAGCTGTACTCGGCGGGGACGCGCTTCCGCAAGGCGCTCGACACCTTGATTCGCCAGGCGGCGACCGGACGCGTGGCGCCCGCTGAAGTGGATCGTTTTCTCGCCGACAAGCCCACCCTGGAGCAAGCGGATGCGTGGCTCGATCAGGCGTCGGCTGCGCCGTCCATGGGCCTGCTGGCGTTGCTGGAAGCCAGCGGGCCGACGCTGGTCATCGAGGCATTGTCTCGGCCCGACAACACAGTGTCTAGGCAGGCGAAGTCCGAAGCCGAGATCGCGTCGTTGCGGGAGTACCTGCACAAGCTGACCGGTATGGACGACGAGTTCTGCGCTTTCCTGTCCAAGGAAGGGAAGTCGGGCGTCGAAGGCGTGATCATGGCTCTGGGGGCGTGGCTGCTGTGTGTGGAGTACGTTCACGATTTGCGACGAGCGCCGGAGTTAGCCGCTTTGCAGCGCCTAAAGGGCGTGCCAGGAGAGCTGGTGAAGGTGAGTCGCAAGCTGGTGAACCAGCTGCGCGACCAGCATGCCGATGCCTATGCTCAACTGGCTGACCAGGTCGAGAGGCTGATACCGGGCGAGCTGGCGAAAATGACTGCCGAGGACTTGGGCGACGTCGATACCTTCCGAGAGGAAGAAGAGCGAGTTCTATCCGGTGCCGTGGATGCTCTGAAGGCACAGGACTGGCAGAAGGCGCAGTCTTGGTGCAAGGCGCGCGAGGGGGACAAGTCGTTCTGGGTTCGGCGCGATCAGGAGCGGCGCTTGGTTTGGGATCTGGTGGGCGAGGCCGCCTCGTTCGGCGCGATCATCGCTCAACAGCCGCGTCCCTTTGCCGAGGTCACATCGCACGAGGAGGCGCTGGCAGCGTATGCAGAGACAGCGTTCCGGGTGGACCGCGCACACCGCCGCTTCGAGCAGGAGCTGGCGCGGCGGCTGGACTACCACGTTCGGCATTCGGGGGCGCTGCAAGAGGTCGCTGGGATCTTGCGGCAGTTGCATCGCAACTGGGCCAACCAGCTGGCCAAGGATTTCACCCGTGTGTGCCGGTCGCGCGGCTTCTTGCCCGATCCCGACCTGCGCCAGCGCAACCTGTACGAGCAGGTCGTTCAGCCGCTGACCCTCGGTGGCGAGAAGGTGGCCGTGTTTCTTGTCGATGCCTTCCGCTTCGAGATGGCCACCGAGCTTTTCGAGGAGTTGCGCGGTGGCAGCGGGACGCAGAGCACGGTCGTGGATTTGAAGCCGCGCCTGGCCGAGTTGCCGACCATCACCTCGGTGGGCATGAATGCGCTGGCCCCGGTGGCCCAGGGCGAGCGGCTGACTGTCGTCGGGGAGTTCAAGGGATTCCGCGCGGGCGAGTTCACGGTGAAGGATCCCGAGGGGCGCAGCCGCACGATGGGCATGCGCTCGGGCGGACGGCCAGCGTTGCACGTCAGCTTGGGCGATCTATGCGAGCGCACGACCAAAGTGCTGAAAGATCTCAAGGACCATCGGGTAGTGGTCGTTCACTCGACAGAGATCGACACCGCGGGCGAGGCGAACCTGGGCGTGCACGCTTTCGAGGCGACGCTGCGCCAGTTGCGGGCTGGGTGGCACCATCTGCAGACCGCGGGCATCAAGCAGGCGGTGTTCACGGCGGATCACGGGTTTCTGCTGCAGGATGCGACCACAGAAACCGTCCAGTTCGGGAAGAAGACAGATCCGCATCGTCGCTACGTCATCGATGCGCACGAGCGGGGCGAGGCGGGGCTGACTCCCGTGGCTTTGGCGTCCTTGGGCTACGACGGAATCACAGGCTTCTTGTTGCTTCGAGAGGACACCGCCGCCTTTGCCACCAAAGATGCCAGCGTGGCGTTTGACCACGGAGGCAACAGCCCGCAAGAACGAATCATCCCGGTGCTGACGGTTTCGCGGAAGCTGCCCGAGGGGGCGGCTGTTGCCTCCTACGCGGCCGAGGTCAAAGCCGAGGACGATGCGCTTGGCTTCCATCGCCTGAGTCTGCGGTTGGTCTTCCCACCCGGCGCGCAGAACAACCTGGCCTATGTGGGACCTCGTACCGTCGACTTGGACCTGCGTGTGCCCGGGCGTGCAGACATCCGCGCCATGGTTCGGGAGGTTTCTGGCGCGGGCAAGCTGAAGGCAGGCCGTATTCAGGCTCCGGTGAAGGAGGAGTGGGTCGAGGTCTTCTTCTCGCTGGAGGGACTGGCGGACGAGCGGGTACAGGTCGAGGTGTTCCACCCGGACAACATTCATCGCGTGCAAGCGGCCGTGGCCGACCGGATGTTCGTGGTGGTGGGCACAAAGAGGGACGCGGTGGCCTTGCCGCGTTCGGGCTGGGAATCGGCGATTGAGGACGAGGGGGCGCGCGGGATCTTCCAGCACCTGGCCGAGCACGGCTCGATGACGGAAGAAGAAATCATTCGCAAGCTTGGCAGCGCGCGCGCCGCGCGCAGATTCGCGCTGAATTTTGACGCCCATTTGAAGCTGCTGCCGTTCAAGGTGCGCAGCGAAACGAATGCCAGCGGAAAGCGGTACGTTCGTGAGGAGGACAACTGACCATGCCCCTATCCCGGCGTGATACCGACCATGTTTTCGAGCGCCTGCGTTCGGGCGTCGTTCCCGAGCGCGGGCTGGACGCTTTTGCCGTAGGCATCGAGCGGCAGAGAGGCGAAATCCGGCGGCAGTTGGACATGGCAGCGGCGGGCGAGGGCGTGTTCAAGTTCCTGCGCGGTGGCTACGGCTGCGGCAAGACCTTCATGGCTCGGCTGGCGATGCTGGATGCGCAGGAGCGCGGATTCGCCACCAGTTTCGTCGTGGTCTCGGACAACGACCTGCACTTCTACAAGTTCGACGACGTGTACCGGAAGGTCGTGCAAGAGCTGGCCACCAGCACTTGTCCGCGCGGGGCGCTGAACGACATCGTCGACCGCTGGATCGCCACTGTCGAGAACAGCCTGATTGCCGGCGGCGAGGACGAATCGAGCGCGGGTTTTGACCGCAAGGTCGCCAAGCGGATGGACGAGGAGATCGCGTCCAAGACCGAGGGCAAAGCGCCTGAGGATCTGGCGCGGGTTCTGCGAACGGTCTTTGCGTTGAAACAAGAAGGGAAGGTCCAGGCTGCCGGTTCGTTGCTGTCGTGGCTGTCAGGATCGCCCAACGTCGCTGCCAGCGAGAAGTCCGCCGCCGGCATCAAGGGCACCATCACCAGCCAGACGGCAATGGACTACCTACACGGAATCTTGGAAATCGTGAAGGCGGCTGGCTACAAGGGGCTGGTCATCGTTATCGACGAGGCCGAGACCATCCTGCGCATGCGCACCGACGTGCGCGGCAAGTCGCTGAACGGCATTCGTCAGATCATCGACGCTGCGGATCGGTACAAGGGGCTGCTTTGGGTTTTCACCGGGACGCCTGATTTCTTCGATATTCCCAGAGGGGTGAAAGGCCTTCAGCCGCTGCACGACCGCATCCAGTTCTTGAGTCACGGTGGCATCGTCAGCTCGCAACAGGCTCAGCTAGAGTTGCGGCCTTTCGATAAGGACCGGCTGAAGGAGGTCGCGCTGAAGCTGCGCGAGATGTTCCCGGCCAAGGACCGGCCCAAGCTGGAGGCCAAGGTCACCCCGCAGTACATCGAAGCGCTGGTGGCGAAGATGACCGAGGGGTTCAAGGGTGACGTGGGCGTGGTGCCTCGCCAATTCCTGCGCCGATTCGTCGACGTGATGGATACGGTGGGTGAGCACGATGACTTCGATCCGGCCGCCGAGCTGGGCTTTGCTCCCAAGGATCCCACTGAGGATGAGGTCAGGAAGATGAAGGGCCAGCCGCCCTACGACTCCGAGCCCGACGACGACAAGGGCTATCCCACGATGAATTTCTAGGACTCGAGGCCCATCGGTGAGTACCTTCGCCCGCTTTCCACCTCGTCTGCAGGAAGCCATCGTGTCGCGCCTGGGATGGACCAGCCTTCGTCCGGTGCAAGAGCTGGCGGGTGCCGCGATTTTGGACGGCAAGAACGCCGTGGTGCTGGCGCCGACCGCTGGAGGCAAGACCGAGGCGTCGATCTTTCCAGCCATCGCAACGTTGATGGCGGAGCCGCCCAGTGGAACCGGGCTTATCTACATCGCGCCCATCAAGGCGTTGCTGAACAACCAGGAAGAACGCCTGGGAACCTACGCCGACATGGTTGGTCTGCGACGATTCGTGTGGCACGGCGACGTCTCCGACAGTGACAAGAAGAAGTTCAAGGCGGAGCCGACGGAGATCCTGATGACCACGCCGGAGTCGCTGGAGGTGATGCTGGTCTCGCCCCGGTGTCCGGCTGCTCGGTTGTTTGGCGACCTGCGCATGGTCATCGTCGACGAGATCCACGCCATGGCCGGCACGGACCGTGGCGCGCACCTCATGTCGGTCATCGAAAGGCTGGATTCGTTCAGCCGCCACGACATCCAGCGCGTGGGGTTGTCCGCGACCGTGGGCAATCCCGTCGAGATCTTGCAATGGCTGCAAGGCGGATTGAAACGCCCTGGCGAGGTCATTGACCCACCCAAGGTGGCCGCAGCTCGCCAAATCCAGGTCTGCCTGTATGGAACCATCCTGGAGATCGCCCAGGAGGCCAGCGTCCGCGCGCGCGGCAAGAAGAGTTTGTTCTTCTGCCAAAGCCGATCCCTCTCCGAAAGCGTCGCCGAACGCATGCGTGGCAGAGGAGCCGAGGTCTTCGTCCACCACAGCTCGGTAAGCCGCGACGAGCGTCGCGAAGCCGAGGCCCGCTTTCACCACGGCACCGACGCCGCCATCGTCTGCACGTCGACCCTGGAGCTGGGCATCGACGTCGGCGATCTGGACCTGGTTTTTCAAGCCAACGCCCCGTCAACGGTGTCGTCCTTCATGCAGCGGATGGGCCGCACCGGCCGCCGCGCTGGCCAGGTCGCCAACACGACCTTCCTTTGCGAGTCGCCCGAGGACGTCTTGCAAGCCGTGGCCATCGTCGAGCTTGCGCGCAAAGGCTGGGTCGAATCGGTACCGGTGCAAGACCGCTGCTGGCCCGTCCTGGTTCACCAGATCCTTGCGCAGACCCTGCAATTCGGCGCCATCAGCGCCGAGCGTTGCTTCGAACAGTTGGCCCGCGTACCCGACTTCCGCGGCATCACCCCCGCCGAGCGAACCCATCTGATCGAACACCTGACCAAGGAAGAGTACCTGTTCGAATCCGGCGGCCTTCTTTCCATGGGCACCAAAGCCGAGCGCATCTTCGGTCGCAAGAACTTCAGCGAGCTGTACGCCGTGTTCTCCAGCCCGGTCCTCTACCGGGTCGAAACCGAAACCGGCCGCGATCTCGGCTCGCTGGACCAGGACTTCGCCGACCGCCTCGTCGAAGAGATGAGCTCCTTTCTTCTAGGTGGTCGCGCCTGGACCGTGATGCGATTGGACCACAAAGAGCGGACCGTGGTCGTTCGCGAAGCCCCTCGCGGCCAGAAGCCCAGCTGGGGAGGATTCCTGCCACAGCTCCTCGGCTTCGAGATTTGCCAAGAGGTGCGGCAGATCATCGTCGACACGGTCGAGTATCCCTACCTCGACAAAACCGCCTTCGCCGCTATCGAATCGTGGCGAGCCGACCTGGGCGACCTGCTCCGGAGGAGCCACCCCATTGCTGCTCAACAAGACGAGCGCGCCGTGCGACTGTGGACGTTCGCGGGCGGTAGGATCAACCACACGCTGAAGTACGCGATCGAGCTGATCGGCGGGTGGAAGGCGGTCGCCGACAACTTCGCATTGCGAATTGAAGGCGACGGCGTCTCGCACGCCACGGTCGAGGCGGTGCTGGCGAAGATGGGGGAGGCGGGGTTCTGGGAGAATGGGGAAACGAGGACGTCAATCCGAGGGCGGGTGCCGCCGTTCAGGTTGAGTAAATTCCAGCGCGCCCTCCCGTCCGAGGCGGAGACGGAGTTCGTGGCGAGGAGCTTCCTGGACTTCGAAGGGGCGGCCAATCGACTCAACGCAAGCTGATCTTGATAGCCCTAGAGCTGTGCTTGGTGGATCCACAGAGGCGGCCTCCGCTCCCCCCTCTAACCTAGGGTGTCGAAATGAAAGAAGGATTGCCGTCTCCGCTCACACGCTAGTGCAGGCTGAGAACATCACGGTAGAGCTTTCGCAGGTGCTCGTCGGACATGTCCAAGATTGGCTCGTACATAAATGAGTTCAAGTGAATGTTTTCGGGCGTCATGAGGATCACCTGTTGAATGGTGTCGATGGCGCAAATATCGCCGCTGAAGAGTTGCTTGTATTTTGTCAACAGTGT
>CAZTTW010000109.1:0-9448 GCA_964616265.1 uncultured Myxococcales bacterium
TCGCACAGCACGCGCTCGCGGCGGCCGACTTGGCTGGCGTAGATTTCGGCCGTGATCTTGCGCTGCTCTTCGATGACGTGGGCGAGGCGGCGTTGTTTCACGTCTGCGGGAACGTCGTCTGGAATCTTGCGCGCAGCCAAGGTGCCTTTTCGTTCGGAGTACGCGAACAAGAAGGCATTGTCGAAGCGGATCTCCGCTAGGGCGCGGTAGGTCTCGTCGAACTCGGCGTCAGTTTCGCCGCAAAACCCGACGAGAAAGTCGGTGGTAATGGCGATGTCGGGCATGGCCGTGCGCAAGGCCGCGACCAGCGCCTGGAACTCGGCGTAAGTGTATCCGCGGCGCATGCGTTCGAGGACCGTCGTCGCGCCGGACTGGAGCGGCAGATGCACGTGCTTGCAGATCTTGGGCGATTCCGCCATGGCAGCGATGACGTCGGTGGTAAAGGCGAGCGGGTAGGGCGAGATGAAGCGCACGCGTTCGACGCCGTCGACCGTGGCGACCTGGCGCAACAGCTGCGCGAAGGTGACATCGCGGCCGTCGTTCGTGTAGTGGTACGAGTTCACGGTCTGGCCGAGGAGCTGGATCTCGCGCACCCCGCTTTCCACAAGCACACGGACCTGGCGCAGGACTTCGTCGGGCGCGCTCTCGCGCTCGCGACCGCGCGTGAACGGGACCACGCAGAAGGTACAGAAGCGGTCGCAGCCGCGCTGGATGGCCACGTGCCCGATGACACCGCCGGCCAGGGCGCGCGACGAATCGATGCCCTCGTAGGTTTCATGCGGGTCGAGCGTGACATCTTCGATGACTTCGCCCTGGCGGGCGCGCTCGATGTGCTCGGGCAGGCGGCGATAGCTGTCCGGCCCGACGACCAAATCGACGTACGGCGCGCTCTCGCGCAACTCGCTGCGCAGGTGCTCGGCCATGCAGCCGGTAATTCCGAGGACGACGCGTTTACCGCCGGCTTTGTGCTGCGCCAGCGCGCCGGCCCGGCCACGCACCCGCTCGACCGCGCGCTCGCGCACGGCGCACGTGTTGATCAGAATGACGTCCGCGCCCGCCGGATCCTGCGTGCGCTCGTATCCCGCCTGCGCGAGCAGACCGATCACGAGGTCGGTGTCCGCGACATTCATCTGGCAGCCATAGGTTTCAACGTAAACCGTGGGCATCGCGCGTTCTTATAGCATCGGAAAAACGCAGCGCCCGCGGATGCTACTCTCGAAGAGTAGCTCGAGCTCTATCTCGGGAGCGCCTTCTCCAGGAACGCAGCGATGCTGTTAAGAACGTTCGTGTCGGACTCTTTCTGCTGCGCGCGGGCTTTCGCGGGAAGCTCCAGCGAATGGTTGCCGCCGTCGACGACGTGAAGCTCGCTCAGGGCGATCATGCGCTCGCGTGTGCTTGCCAGCGTTTCCAGCGGGCACAGCGGATCACGGGTTCCTTGCACGAACAGAATGGGCGTGCGCAACCGGACAAGGACCTCGTCTCGAAGGGCGCCGGTGGCGCCCGACTTCAGCGGATAGCCAAGGCAGACGACGGCTGCGACCTCGGCTGGGTGGTCGGCAGCCACGTGGCAACCGATTCGTCCGCCCATCGACTTGCCGATGAGAACGACGGGCACGCCAGGCGAGCGCGCCGCTAGGTCGCGCAAGGCGGCCACGTGTGCCGCGACCAACACCGGCTGCCGGTCCGGGGTCTTGCGCCCTTGCGCGCGGTAAGGATAGTCGAACGCAACGACCTCCCGGAGTGGCGAACCGTTTATTCGAAGGGTCGCCAAGTGCTGCTGCCACCTCTTCATCCAAGACGAGCTGGACGGCGCGCCGGCGCCCGGCGCGAACAACAAGACGGGAGCGGATGAGCTCATGGTCCTAGGATGATTCAACGTTCGACCGGGTCGTATTGCTCGGGCGCAGCAGCGTCAGTTCTTGGCTGGCGCCGAGATCCCGAACACCCGCTTTCCACCTGAAAGACGCGCCACCTGGTCCGTGGCTTCCGGTCGTGTCGGTGCATTGGGAGGCGCGATCTCGAGAAACTTCTTGAAGTCGGTCAGCGCCGCCGCTTTCGCTCCGGTCAGCAGCTCGGCCTGCGCCAGTTGGAAGTAAAGGTCGGCGCGCCAGTCGGCATTTTCGGGGACTTTGGCCGTGGCTCTGCGCAGGTTCTCGATGGCCGCCGCCGGCTTGCCGCGGTCGAGATCGGTGCGGCCGAGACGGTAGCGCGGCTCGGGCGCGTCGGGGTCGGCTTTGAGCGCCGCCCGCCAGGCTTCTTCGGCTTTCTTGCTGTCGCCTAATTTGTCGTAGCAAAGCCCTTCTAAAATGATCGGCTCGGCCGCCGCGGGGGTCATCTTCGCTGCCGCTTGGAAATCGCCCAGGGCGCTCTCCAAATCGCCGTTGCGGAAGTAGATACGTCCGCGTTCCAGGCGGCCCTCGGGGAGCGCCACCGCGTTGGCAAACGATGCCAGCGCTTCACTCTGCTTGCCCACTTGATCAAGCAGTCGTCCGTAGCCGAGCGCGAAGAGGGGAGTGTTTCCCCAGGTCGTCGCGCGACGATACTCTTGCAAGGCCGCGCCGCTGTCATGTCGGGCTTCGTCGACGCGAGCCATGACGTAGGCGGCCTCGGCATTGCGGGGCGATTAGTCGAACACCTTCTTGGCCTCGCTTTGCGCGAGCTCGGTCTTTCCCATGTCCAGCGCCAGCCGGGCCACGGCCAAATGCAAGCTGATGGTGGCGTGGACCTGAAGCTCATCCTGGTAGTGCGTCATCGCTTCGTCTTTTTCGCCGAGCTTGAGACACACTTGCGCCAGTCGTTCGCGCAAGCCGATGTTTTCCGGCGCCGCCTTGAGACTGTTTTCGAGCGACGCTTTGGCCTCGGCCAACTTGCCCTGCGCCTCCAGCGCGGCTGCGACGCCCAGGCGAGCCGACACCGACTTGGGATCGTTGTCGAGCGCGTGCTGGAAAACTTCTTCGGCCTTGGCGGGCTCTCTCGCAACCAGGAGCGCCTCGCCCCACGCAAGCTGCAGCACGGCCGGGGGCGCGCCGGCTTCTTCCGCCGCCCGCAAGACGGTGAGAGATTCTTCGGCCTGGTTCTGTTGCTGGAGAAGCGCCGCCAATTTCAGCGACGCCGGCAGGAACTTGGCGTCGCGCTTGATGGCATCGCGGTAGCCTTGCTCGGCGGCCGAAAAATCGGGCGGTTGTTTCACGTGCGCGGCGAAGCCGGTCCAGAACGGACCGCGTGGATCCTCGGGGCGATCCTTGGACGCAGCCACCACGAGCGCCAGGCCTCGGGTAACTTCTCCCGTGGCAATCGAGGCGCCGCCCAAGCAGAACTTGCCAGCCGGAAGGGCCTCGACGGCCGGCCCCCCAGCCTTGAGCTTCTCCAGAGCGACGGCGTACTTACCTTCGTAAAGCAGCGACTCGCCCAGCGCGATGACGGCCGCCGTGCGCTGTTTGTCATGGGCAATAGCCTTCGAAAATGCGTCGGTGGCGATGGGGGTACGGCCCAGTGCTTGCGCCGCAAATCCGATGGTGACGTACAAATCGGCAAGCTCGATGGGGCCCGCCGCCAGTTCCTTTTTCTCGACCAAGGCCGTGGCGGCAGCGAGTCGCTTGTCCGGCGTCTCTTCGAGTTGCGCAAGCCCAGCCATGGCGCCGACGTGCGCTGGGTTTTGGGCAAGTGCTGCTTCGAAGGTCTTGCGTGCGTCGGGATTTGCCGCCGCCAAGAGAGCCTTGCCGAGCATGTAGTTGCCAGCGGTGTCGGTCGGTCGGGCGGCGACGTAGCGCCGAAATGCATCGGCGGCGGCAGGGGCCTTGCCTTGCGCCAGCGCGGCGATGCCCAGCACCCATTGGCTCTCGGGAGCCGCCCGATCGGTAAGCGCCGCCTCGGCTTCACGTGGTTTGCCCTTGGCAACGGCCAACAGGGCGCGCGCCCGTCCGAGCAGAGGCGCGAGCTTGGCTTTGTCCGTTGCAGCTTGCATGAGTTGCTCGGCGCGAGCCAAATCCGCCGCCTGGCCGCCGTGAACCGTATAGACGGTGAGCAAGAGCTCGGCAGCTCTGAGCTGCAGGTTGGCGCCGCCGTCCTTGAACGCAGCGGCGGTCCTTTCCAGCTGGTCCGCGGCTTTTCGGTAGGAAGCCGGCGTGTCCTTGGCCAGCTCTGCGGCGAACGGTTTGAGAACCGTTTCCGGATTCGGCGCCGACCGCAAAAGTGGCACAAGCACGAACGCGGCGACGGCGGCCAGCACGACGCCGCCGGTGACGAACAAGGCCCAGCGTGGAACGGCGAGCCGCTTGGCCACCGGCCGAAGCGCGCGCCCGGAAGCTGCGGTGCGAGCGGTCGGCGGCGCCAGCGCAGGAACGTCTTCGTCGCTGGCAGCGGCTTCGGGTAAAGCTTCATTAGCCACGCGTGCAGAAGGAAACGGAATAGCGGCGGGAGCGCCCGACCCAGCTCCTTGAGTATCGCCCTCCAACTCCAGGCTGAATCCCAGGTCGAGGTTTTCCCGCGGGCCTGCCTTCGCCTTTCCTTCGGTGCGTGCCGGACGCAGGTCGGCGGCAGGTTGCGCTGGAGGTACCGGGTCCATCTGATCGAACTGGAAAAGCGGATCGACGGGCGCAACCGGAGTCGGTGGCTGCATCGCTGGCTGTCCCGGCATACCGGGTGCGCGCGTCGGGACGGGGGGCGGCGTCGATCCGGCCCGTGACGACGCAGGCGGTGCTTGCGTTGGTGCCGCTGGCGCAGTCTGGATCGCGGGCGCGGCGGGAGCGGGTCGTCGTGCGGCCGCAGCCGGTGCCGGCGCCATGGGTGGCAGATCAGGCAGCTCCAGATTGAGCGAATTCGTCGACGGCTCGCCAAGCTGCAAGGGTTGCGCTGCAGCCTCTTGCTGGGACATCAGAGAAAGCTCAAGAGCAAGTCCAAGCGGCGGTGTCTTGTTCGGTACTCGCTCGGGCGTAGATGGGCGAGTACCGGGGAAGGTCGGCCGCGCTGGCGGGGCTGCATCCCGCGAGATCGGGAGATCGCCTGGGCGTGGAACTGCATCCCGCGAAATAGGAAAGTCGCCTGGACGGGGAACGGCATCGCGCGAGACGGGCAGATCGCCAGGGCGGGGAACTGCGTTGCGGGAGACGGGCAAGTCGCCCGGGCGCGGAGCCGCGTCGCGGGAGACAGGCAAGTCACTTGGTCGCGGAACTGCGTCGCGGGAGACGGGCAAGTCACTTGGTCGCGGAACTGCGTCGCGGGAGACGGGCAAGTCGCTTGGTCGCGGAACTGCGTCGCGGGAGACGGGCAAGTCTTTGACAGGGAAACCCTCGGAGGTTTTCCCAGCCTTCCCGCGTTCCGGCTCCGCCGGGCGGGGCACGGTTTCGCGCGCGGGGGGCAGGTCGCCCGACGACGATCGCGCGGGCGCTCTCACGCGAAACGCGGTCTTGCAAAAGATGCAGACGTTGTCGAGGCCGCCCGGCGGGATATCAACGACGACTTGCTGACCCTTGAAGCACTTTGGACAAATGACCTTGAGCGAAGCCACGAGATCCCTCCGAGCGATTGTATCATCGCTCGGGGATTAGCGCGCAGGGTCGGACTTGGTGGCGTCGCGGGCGGTGGGCAAGGCCACCGACAACCGGCGTGCGATGTGCTGCTGGTAGCGGGTCTGGTAGAGCTGAACCAGGGTCAGGAACAGCGTCATGATGAGCGGCCCATAAATGAGGCCGGGCATACCGAAGCCCATGATGCCGCCGAGCAGGCTCAAGAAGACGAGCAGGTTGTTCATGCTCATGGACGAGCCCATGAGCCGCGGCTTGAGGCCGTACTCGAAGAAGAACGACTGGCCCATGCAGAAGACCAGGAAGAGAATCGCGGCCAGCGGCCGACCTTCCATCCACAAGTAGATCGTCGCGGGTAGGACGACGGCTGCGATGCCCACCAGCGGCAGAAACGCAGCGATGGCCATCAGGATGCCCCATAGGACGGGCGACGGCAGCCCGACCACAACCCACGCGAGGCCGGCGAACAGGCCTTGCAGCAAGCTGCTGGTGCCGGCGCCGACCAGAATCGCGCGGCCGACTTCACCCAGCTTGTTGATGAAGATCTGGTCCTCGTCGTGCTTGAGGGGCGATAGCCGGTAGATGAAGGTGCTCAGGCGGTCGCCGTGAATGAAGAGGTAGAAGATCGAAAATAGCGTGATGACAACGTGAAGCGTTGTCGATAGGAAGCTGGAGAGAAAGGCGTTCGCGCGCGTGGCGAGGTATTGGGTCAAGCTGCGGCCGGTGTCGAGCAGGGCTTGCTCGACCCATTCCGGGCGCAACGTGATGCCGAGACGCGCGGCCATGTTCGTGATGCCGCTCATGATGACGCCGTTGCGTCCGGCGATAGCGCGGAGGGCGAGGGAGCGGCCAGCATTGCTCCACGTCGTGGCCGCTTCGCTGATGTCCTTGAGCAAAGCCGATGCGACGAGAAAGATCGGCACGGCGCCGAGCGCGATGAGCACGACCACCATCAGTCCGGAGGCGAGCACTTCCTTGCCGCGCAACAAGGTTACCAATCGGTTGTAGGTCGGCGTTAACAAGATGACGAACAGGAGGGCGATGACCATGTCGCCGAGGAACGGCAAGAGCAAATAGCCGACGGCCAAAAAGGCCAGCGCGAAGAGCACGACGAAGAAGTAGGGCGCGATGGCCTCGTTGCCAAAACGCGTCTTGGGTGTCGTCGCAGGGTCGGCCGCGGAAGGAGCCGGAAGCGTCGTCTCGGCCGTAGCCGTCCGCTCGGAATCATTCATGGGTCGTACCATAGCGCGCCTTCCGATTTTCGTCGCGTCAGGAAAAAGTCGAGCTACGTCCGGCAAAAAGAGACTCCGCCTCGGCGCAACGTGCGCCGCCATTTTAGAAAAGTGGACCCTTCTTACTCCTGTTTCGCCCGACATACTGGGGATCGTCCAACACTTGACGTTCTCGGTGGCAACGTCTAGATAAGGGCGGCCCGAAGGCCACGCTAGGCTTCGGACAGAAGGTACTCATGGGCTACCAATTCGGCGCAGTGCTCGCTTTCGCAGTCGTGGCGATCCTCTTCGCCCTAGTGATGCTGTTCGTCGGTCGTCTGTTTCGTCCAAGATTTCCAAACGACGACAAACTCTCGATCTACGAGTGCGGTGAGCGCCCAATCGGTTCGGCTTGGTACAACTTCAATCCGCGCTTTTATCTCATCGCCTTGGTCTTCATTATTTTCGAAGTCGATATTGCGCTGACCTTCCCGGTGGTCGTTGTCTACGCCTCGTGGATCAAAAAAGGGACTGGCTGGGTCGCTTTTGTCGAGCTGATGCTCTTTACCGCCGTACTGCTCGTCGGCTTGGTATGGGCGTGGGCGCACGGCGACCTGGAATGGGTCAAACAGTTGTCTTCAAGGCCGGTCAAGAACGCAGCTGCCGAGCCGAGCCGCGAGAAGATTTCGCTGTCCGCCTGAGAAAGTGCCATGAGCCAAAACGTCATTTCCCCGCCCGAACCTGGCACCGGCGTGCTGTTCACCAACACCAGCATGCTCGACGATGCCATCAATCTGGCGCGCAAGAACTCGATCCACTATTTGCTCTTCGGTCTCGCGTGCTGCGGGATCGAGCTGATGCAGACCGGGGGGCCGCGCAGCGACCTCGATCGCTTCGCGGCGATTTTCCGCGCCAGTCCGCGCCAGTCGGATCTGATGATCGTCGCTGGGACGCTGACCTACAAGATGGCGCTGCGGACCAAGCTGCTCTACGACCAGATGGCCGAGCCCAAGTACGTGCTTTCGATGGGCTCGTGCGCGAACTGCGGCGGACTCTTCCAGGCGTCGTATTCCGTCTGCAAAGGTGTCGACAAGATCATTCCCGTGGACGTCTACGTCCCCGGCTGTCCGCCGCGGCCGGAGGCTTTGACCGAAGGGCTTCTGCGTATCCAGGACATCATGATGTGCGAGCGCTGGGGAACCAAGATGCGGCCGGGGCGCAAGGATCCCAATGCGCCCATGATGATCTCGGCTGCGGACAAGGCCAAGTGATATGACCCAGGAAGAGCTTTGTACCCAGCTTGGGGCGCAGTTCGGTGACGCCGTCTCGACGCTGTCGGAAACCAAAGGCGACCGCTTCATCACCGTAAAAGGCGAGAAAATCGTCGAGGTTTGCGCCTACCTCAAGAGCACCGCGGGCTGCGAATTCGACTTTTGTCGCGATATCACCGCCGTCGATTGGCCGGCGCGCAAGGTGATCGAGGTCGTGTACCACCTCTATTCGATGAACCATCGGCACGGCTTGGTCCTCAAGGTCGAGGCCCAGCGTGAGGCGCCGGCGGTGGCCACCGTGGAAGGTGTCTGGAAAGCCGCAACCTGGCTCGAGCGCGAGATTTACGACCTCTTCGGTGTGAATTTTGTCGGCCATGCGGATCTGCGGCGCATTTTGCTGCCCGACGATTGGGTGGGCTATCCCCTGCGCAAGGATTATCAAGAGGCCGGCGGCTACCACGGCATTGGCAACACGCGGGCTGAGCCTCTCGTGCAGTTGTCGAGGGCGACGGACGAGGTGCGCAAGGCAGTTGCCGCCGAAGCGGTTGCGGCTGCTGCTGCCGCCGCGGCCGCGGCTCCGCCGCCCGTACCAGCTGCACCTGTTGCGGTTGCTCCCGCTGTTCCCGCGGCCGCGCCCGCGACGACACCCGCTGCGCCTCCGTCCACGGAAAGGAAACCCTAGCCGTGTCCAGAGATAAGATCGATATGAATCTCGACCGGCACATTCTTCGCCGCACGGACGGCAGTGACGAGGAAATCGTCGTCAACTTCGGTCCGCAGCACCCGTCCACCCACGGGGTCATCAACTTCGTCACCCAGACCAACGGCGAAGTCATTCGCCGTTCGGTGCCCGAGATCGGTTACCTGCACCGCGGTCTCGAAAAGATCGGCGAGCTGGTCGCGTACCCCGGCTACATGCCGTTCACCGATCGCATCGATTACCTCGCGGCGATGTTCGCCAACGAGGGCTACGCCGTCGCCGTCGAGCGCCTGCTTGGCATCGAGGCCCCGCCGCGCGCCCAATACATCCGCGCCATTTCGTGCGAGCTGTGCCGCATCGCCAGCCACTTCATTTCCATCGGCACGATGGCGCAAGACATCGGTGCCGCTACGCCGCTCACCCACGCCTTGCGCGAGCGCGAGTCGATCAACGATTTGCTCGAAGAGCTGTGCGGCGCGCGCCTGACCTTCAACTTCCACCGCATCGGCGGTGTCGCATTCGACGTGCCCGCGGGCTGGACCGACAAAGTGCTGCGCTTCCTCGACCACCTCGACAGCTACATCCAGGAATGGGATCGCCTGATCACGTTCAACAAGATCTTCGTCAAGCGTTTGGCGGGCGTTGGCGTCATCACCCGCGAGAAAGCCATCGATTACGGCTTGGTCGGCCCCAACCTGCGCGGCTCGGGCGTGAAGTTCGACATCCGGCGCGACATGCCCTACG